>JAFIGC010000033.1 GCA_020831635.1 Verrucomicrobiota bacterium
GTCTGTGGTTTCAGGGTTTTGACCGCGCCTGTACTTTCAATCGACCCTTAAGTTACCATTCGGGTTGGACCCCGTTGGGGTCAATCGGAAATGAGGTCTCATTCCGGCATTTGCATCCCAACGGGATGCCACTCGTCAGACCGGGGTGAAACCCCGGGGCTTTGATCCCCACTCGAACGCGCATCCCAACGGGATGCAACTCTACCAGGTTTCATTTAGCCGGTTGCGTAAAGCCCCTGGTGTTGGCCGAATGGAGTGGCGTATCTTCAAGCGTTTGTCACGAAAACGTGCCAAAGGAATGCGTTTCCGACGCTCGGAAGACCTCCGAAAAATCTTTCCGAGCTTCGGAAGGTTCGTGAAAAAACTATCCGAACGTCGGAAGACTTTTTTTCAACCGAAACTTCTTAGAGCTCGTCTTCTTCTCTCACCCTCCGACTCCATTTGAGGCGGAGACTGCGTATAAAACTTCCATATAGTCTTGTAGGTGTTTTGGATTTTTGGCATGGATCAACAAAGCAACCTGTTAATCCATATAATGTTTACAGAAGGGTATCATATGAAAATTACGTCAGTCGGTTTCGGGTTTTGTGCATTGGGAGTGCAATTGTATTTAGTTAATTTTTTGGCGGCTGTTTTTCATGTCATGGAGGTGAACCGGTGGCCAACAGAAGAAGGAAGAATCAGTGTGGCGTATGATTGGGTTGGACGAGAACCGGCAAAAATTGGATTTGGTTTGTTCGTCCTGGGTTTGATTCTCATGATAGGTTCCTGTCGGAAATCCAGGAGATGTGAGAATAGAAATATTGCTTATGGAACCATGAAAAAATCAGGGAATTAACGGAGTTTCGCTGCGCTCCACTCCATGAATCATGACTAACGATGGCCGAGGTGAAAACAGGTAAATACACGAAACAGATTCAGGAAAACGGTAAGGAAATCTCTCGGCTGCATGCTCGTATTCATGAAAAGTTCAACAAATCACACGCACATCGAGACGATGAAGAAGCTTGGAAAAACGCGTGTGCTGAATTTCACGCCCGTTTCGACGAGTTGGCTTTTCCAGGTGGTCTCAATACGGCTTATGAACGTGTTGAGTCAGGTGAACCGGATGCGGTCGAAGCGGCATTATGTTTCTTGGAGTGTAGGCCGTATTTCTTTCGATCGGGATACATCTGGAAAAAACTGTTGCGTAAAATGAAAAAAGCGGAATTGTCCCAGGAACAACAAACTCGATTTGAGGTTGTGCGCGAAGATTTGAACCGATACAAGAAGCATCGCAATGCCTAACGGACAAAGAGGGTTGCGACCCCGTTGGGGTCGTCGAACTAGGGCGGATACGTTTCCCGGGGCGTTGCCGCCGGGCTGACGGGTATGACCCCGTTGGGGTCAATCGGAAATGAGGTATCATTCCGGCATTTGCATCCCAACGGGATGCCACTCGTCAGACCGGGGTGAAACCCCGGTGACTCGCGCCCCCACAACCCGCATCCCAACGGGATGCCACTCCTCCCGGTTTCATTCCGCCGGTTGAGTAAGGCCCCTGAAATACAATATCTGTTGGAAAAGAGATTATCGGCAAGGGACTGCCGATCTACTGGGTTCGATTAAAATCCATTGCCACCTTGCCTTTTTCCACTTTGAGTCGGGCGGTGAAGGGTTTTCCGGCTTTGGAGGTGAAGTCGGTGATGGGGGCGGTGATGCCTTGTTCGAGGAGTTCTTTGACGATGGCTTGGGTGATGTTTTTTTTGGCGATGGTTTTCCAAATGACGAAGGAACAGCCCTGCTGCCAGTTGCTGCATCCGTAGGCTTTTTTGCCGGGGATGATGTCTCCGCCGCAGAGGGGGCAGCTTCCGAGGGATTTCTGCCCCTTGGCGGCTTTTTTGGATTTGACGGCTTCGGCGGTGACGGTACCGTCTTTTTTGAGGTGGAGGACGGCGAGGCCGGGTTGATTGTCGGTGCGGATGGCGACGGGTTTGAGGGTGTGGCCCAAATCCAGCATTTCGCTGGCGAGGCCGGGGTCGATTTCCGCCCCCAGGGTTTCTTTCCAGAGCACGAAATCGCATCCGCTCTTCCATTGGCTGCAGCCGTATCCCCGTTTGCCTTCGATGACCGGGGCTCCGCATTTTGGACAGGCGCCCAGTCCGCCACTGACGGCGTTGTCTTTGCCGCTGACCAGGGTGGCGGCGTGTTGGCGGATGCCTTGCATGAATTCTTCGGGATCGCCTTTGCCCAGTTCGATGTCTTTGAGTTTGGCCTCCCAGTCGCCGGTGAGTTCGGCGGAGGTGAGGCTGGGATCCTGAATGAGACGCAGGAGATGTCGTCCGGCTTCGGTGCTGACGAGGTTTTTCTTTTGGCGGAGGATGTACTTGCGTCCGATGAGGGTTTCGATGATGGCGGCCCGGGTGGCGGGGGTGCCGAGGCCACGCTGTTTCATGGCTTCGCGCAGGGCATCGTCGTCCACCAATCGTCCGGCGGTTTCCATGCGCTTGAGGAGGGAGGCTTCCGAGTAGCGTTTGGGCGGGCGGGTGGATTTGGCGAGCAGATCGGGTTCGTGGGGGCCGGATTCGCCCTTCTCCATGGGGGGCATTTCCTGTTCGGGATCCTCGTCGTCGGCCTTTTTTTCCTTTTTCTTTTGCATGTGGGGATAGAGGGCCTGCCATCCCCAATCGGCCACCACGGTGCCTTTGGCTTCGAAGGGTTCCTTGTCGATTTCCGCGTTCACGGTGGTGATGTCCTTGAGACAGGGCGGAAACAGGGCCGCCAGCAGACGGCGGGTCACGGCGGCATAGACTTTGGCCTCCATGTTTTGCAGATTCCGGGGGCATTCGGTGGTGGGCAGGATGGCGTGGTGATCGGTGACCTTGGCGTCGTCCACAATCCGCTTGCCGAGGGAAAGCTTTTCCAGATCGAGTTGTTGTACGAAGGGTTGGTAGTCCGTCGGCAGCGCCCGCAGGAGGGCGGGGAGTTCCCCGGCGATTTCCTCGCCGATGTGGCGGCTGTCGGTCCGGGGGTAGGTGAGGTGCTTGGCCTCGTAAAGGTTTTGGGCGGCGGCCAAGGTCTGTTCGGCGGTGAATCCGAACCAGGTGTTCATGTCCTGTTGCAAACTGGAGAGGTCGTAGAGCTGGGGCGGGGGAATACGCTGCTGCTTTTGCTCGATGTCCAAAACCACCAGGGGATGGGGACGCAGACGCTCCACCAACTCGCGGGCCTTTTCCTCGTTGTCGAATTTGACCTTGGGTTGAATAAAACGGGTGTCGCGGTAGTTGGTGACCACCCGCCAATAGGCCTCGGGTTTGAAATTGTCGATGTCAAGGTCGCGTTCCACGATGAGGGCCAACACGGGGGTTTGCACCCGTCCCACGCTCCAAAGGGTGCCGCGGGATCCATATTTGGCGGTGTGGTAGCGGGTGGCGTTGAGTCCGATGATCCAATCGGCCTCGCTGCGGCAGCGGGCGGCCTGATAAAGGGGATCGAATTCGTGGCCGTCGCGCAGGGATTCGAATCCCTTGCGAATGGCGTCGCGGGTGAGGGACTGAATCCACATGCGCTTGAAGGGTTTGTGTCCGGCTTTGGCCCATTGCTGAATGTAGCGGAAAATCAATTCCCCCTCGCGTCCCGCGTCCGTCGCGCAGATGATCTCCTCGGCGTCCTTCATGAGGCGGGTGACCACTTTCAGTTGGTCCCTGGCTCCCTGGTCTCCGCGCGGACGCAGGGTAAAGGCGTCCGGCAGCAGCGGGAGGTCCTCGACCCGCCATTGCCGCCAGGCCGGGTTGTATTCATGGGGTTCGCACAGTTCCACCAGGTGGCCCAAGGCCCAGGTTACGGCCCAGTCGTTGCCTTCCAGATATCCCTGGTTTCGACGGGTGGCGCCTAGGACTTCGGCCAAATCCCGGGCCACAGATGGTTTTTCCGCTAGAACTACACGCATGTACGCTCCCTAAAACTTCTGGGCGGGGATGTCTATGAAAAAACGGATGGTTCTATCGCAAATGAATGCGAATTCAGGATGTATTGGGGCTTGGGTTTTGAGAAAAGAGACCACGGATGCCATTCGGCAGACCACGGATGGGGATTGGGAAATGGAATCAGAGAAAAACACTGAATTTTCAAACGCAGAAGTCCGTCCACAACCGGATCGAAGAAGAACCAACGGATGGCTTTGCCGTCCAAAGGATATGAAAAATCCGTCCGCAACCGAATCGAAGAAGGGCCAACGGATGGCTTTGCCGTCCAACGGATATGAAATCTTTTGCAAAAAGATGGGAAGTCGTCATGAAGTAAGTTCATGGATAAGGACGAAATTCTTCAAATGACGCCGGAAGGGATTTATTGCCCGGCGGGTGATTTTCACGTGGATCCGGTTCGCCGGGTGCCGCGGGCCCTGATTACCCACGGTCATGCGGACCACGCGCGCCGTGGGCACAAGTCCGCGCTCACTTCCGCCTCCGGGCGGGAGATCGTGCAACATCGGGTGGGCAACAAAACGCCGGTCGAAGGACTTCCCTTCGGCGAGAGCCGGACGCTGGGGGATGCCAAGGTGTCTTTTCATCCCGCCGGACATATTCTCGGCAGCGCCCAAATTCGGATCGAGGTCAAGGGCAGGGTGGCGGTGGTGACCGGGGACTACAAACGGGGAACGGACCCCACCTGCGAGGCATTCGAACCGGTCCCGTGTCATTTGTTGGTGACGGAAACGACCTTCGGTCTGCCCATTTACCGTTGGCCGGACTCCGCCGAAGAGGCGGCCAAAATCGACCGATGGTGGGCCGCGAACCAGGCCGACGGGGTGAACAGCCTTCTTCTCGGCTACAGTTTGGGAAAGGCCCAACGCCTTTTGGCTCTGTTGAATCGGGAACGCGGTCCAATTTTGCTACACGGGGCCGTGGTTCCGTTTCAGAAATTTTATCGCAACGCGGGCATCGATTTGCCCCATGCGCATCACGTGAATGCCGAGCGCATTCGCGAGACGCGGGGTCAGGCCATGATCATCGCTCCGCCCTCGGGCATGAATGCCGCCTCGAATAGTTCCTGGATCAAAAAATTGTCTCCCCTGCGCGTGGCCATGGCCTCGGGATGGTTTCTCACCCGGAAACGGTCCGCGCGTTCGAGCTATGATCAGGGCTTCGTGATCTCCGATCACGTGGACTGGCCCGAACTCCTGGACACCGTGGCGGATTGTCAGCCCGACACCCTGTGGGCCATGCACGGGCAAACCGAGACCGTGGCCCGGTATTTCGCGGAAAAAGGGTTGAAAACACAGGCCTTATAAAGTGCGTCCGACTGAAGTCGGGACTTGCACTTCTGCCAACCAGGTTTCCAAGCGTTTGAGGCTGATTTTTTCGTGGGGGCGGAGATCGGGACAGAAAACGGCGATGCGCAGTTCTTCGATTTTGCGGAATCCTTCCCGCAGTTGGTCGGCGGTGAGGTTTTCGGCGGCTTCGGCGATGAGGGTGAGGGCGGGCTCCAGGTCTTCGCGTTTCCGGGCGTCTTTGGCGGGATCGCGTCGCAGGCGTTCGACGCGGTTGAGGGTGGCCCGCAAATACCGGGGATATCGGACGAGGTTCTCGGGGTCCTTGACCCAGCCCGCCGCCCACAGGGTGGATTGCTGCAATTCCAAATCACCGCGCACGGGGTCGGGGAGGGGACCGGCGAGGATTTCACTGACCTTGGAACGCAAATCGAAGATTTCCTTGAGTTGTTGGCCTCTGCGGGTGGCGATGGCGTAAAGTTCGCCCCGGGCGGTTTCGGCGACGGTCTGGAAGTCTTCCGCGTTTCGCGGCAGGGCGAGGTGCAGGGACATGGCTTCGATGAAAACGCCGTTCATGATGTCGGCCATGGGGTCCCCGGAGCCGTCATGCATGGTGGTGAGGTCGAGTTGCACGCTGGTGGGCAGGGGGAAGCGCTTTTCGAGATATTTGACGGGTTCGGGATGCTGTATGCGGAAGAGTCGGATGAGTCCGGCCCGATGGGCGTTTTCGGCGGCTTCGGTCTGAGTGTACAGGCGCACCCTGCAGGTTTTTCCTTCGTCGACCAATGCGGGATGGTAGGTTTGTCCTTTGATTTCAATGCTTTCGGGAAGATCGCGTTGAGGCCACGCCACCAGTCCGCTCTGCTGCCATTCCCGGGTGACGCCGGTTTGAATGGGGCGGGTTTGGGTGGGCAATTGGCCCTGTCCGGGAAAACGGAGGCCGGTATGGACGGTTTCGCTTTTGTCGTTGATGACTTCGAGCTTGGTGACGAGATGTGCGGGAAGTTTTTCCGGGTTCAGGTCGGGGGCGGCGAGGATGCGCTCGAGCTTGGCGGCGAGAAAGGCGGCGAGGGCGTGGTGGAGGGAGTGGGTCCATTCGAAGTTTTGCTGGCGCATCCAGTCCAGGGCTTCGAGGGCGGTGTCGCGGACGGGATTGCAGGCGTTACGCAGGGGTTTGTCGAGGGTGCGGATGAGGGCTTCGATTTTTTCGGCCTGCCAGGCGGGAATGGTCCATTGTAGGAGTTCGTCGGGGAGCCGGGACAGGTCCCGGTCGCGAATGATCAGGGTGATGCCGTCGCGGTCGGGCTGATCGGGGGCGAATTCGTAGCGGACGCGGATGGGCGCTTTTTCGATGGTGAACTCGTCGGGATAGTCCCGGGGGGAAATGGTTTCATCCGCGAAGAGGTCCTCGATGCGGGGCACCCAGTCCCGGCCTTCCATCCAGGTTTGAAAATCGGCAATGCTGACCACGTCGGGGGGGAGGAGATTGCGGAAGTGGTCCAGAATCGGCAGGGCACCGGTGAAGTAGTCGGGACGGCGCAGTTTGTGTTCCCAATTTTTGAGGTCATCCAGCAATTGCCGGTAGCGCTTTACGGAGGGATGGTGAAGGGTGAAATTGGCGGGGACGAGTCCGTCGGTGAGGAAAATCTTGCGGGCCGCTTCCGGGTCCACGCGTCCGTAATGCACTCGGCGTCCGACGCTGAGGGTGAGTTGTCCCAAGACCACGCGTTCCTCGGCTTCGACAAAGCCGCGTTTGGCATTCCAGTAGGGACGTTCGTAAATGCTGCGGCAGAGGTGGGGGGCGACCTGTTGGACCCATTCGGGTTTGAGGGCGGCGCATTCGCGGGCAAACAGGCGCGAGGTTTCCAGGAGGGTGTAGGCCATGATCCACTTGGGCGGCTTTTTGCCGAGGGCGCTGCCGGGAAAAACGTGAAAAAGCTGTCCGCCGGGATTGCGGAAGACCTGGTTTTCCTCGCGCTGGCCAACCATGCGGGGCACGCCGGCGAGCAGGCTTCGGTGCAGGCCGTCGGCATCGGCGAGTTCCATTTCGCCAATGGATTTGGGGACCTGCCACTTGTGCTTGGCGCAGGTTTCGCGCAGGTCGTCGACCATGTTGATCCACTCTTCCACCCGCCTTGCGTTGAGAAAGGCGTTTTGGCAGAATTTGCGGCGTTGGGTGCGGCTGGAGGAGGCCTGGCAGACGGCGTTCCAGAGGTTGAAAATGCCCATGAAGTCGGAATCGGGGTCTTTCCAGGCCGCGTGGGCGCGGTCGGCGGCTTCGGCTTTGTCGGCGGGACGTTCCCGCGGGTCCTGAATGGAGAGGAAGGTGGCGACCACGAGCACGGCGGGCAGGATGTTTTCGGCGTGGCCCTCCTCCAACATGCGGGCCAAGCGCGGTTCGAGGGAGAAGGCGGCCAGACGGCGTCCGCGTTTGGTGAGGGCGCGGGTCCGGGTCATGGCTCCGATTTCGAAAAGGGTGCGGTATCCTTCGGCGATAAAGGCGCCTTTGGGGGGATCGATGAGGGGGAATTCCGTGAGGGGGGGCAACCCGAGAACGGCCATGCGCAGGATGACTTCGGCCAGGGAACTGCGGCGGATTTCGGGGTCGGAATAGGCGGGGGCGTCGTTGAGGGTTTGCTCGGCGTAGAGACGGACGCAAACCCCTGGTCCGGTGCGTCCGCAGCGTCCGCGCCGCTGACGCGAGGAGGCTTGGGACACCTGTTCGGTGAGCAGCCGTTGGATTTGGGACTGGGGATGAACGCGGTGGACGCGTACTTGTCCGGTGTCGATGACGGCGCGGATGCCGGGGAGGGTGATGGAGGTTTCGGCGACGTTGGTGGCGAGGACGATTCTGCGGCTTCCGCCGCTTGCGAACACGCGCTGTTGGTCCTTCAGGCTGAGGCGGGCGAAAAGGGGAAGCACGTCGGCCCGGTCCCGATAATGGCCTTCGACCTTTTGGGTGGTTTCGCGGATTTCCCGTTCACCGGGCAGAAACACCAGGGTATCGAGGGCACCGTGGTCTCGGTCCAGTTTCAGAAGGGCGTCGAGGACCTGGTCGGCGGTGTCGCGTCCATCCTCCTCGGCTTCGGGCACGAAGATGTCCTCGATGGGGTGGAGGCGGCCCTCGACGGCGAGGATGGGGGCGTCATGGAAAAATTCGGAAAAGCGTTCCGCGTCGAGGGTGGCCGAGGAGATGATGACCTTCAGGTCCTTGCGCCGCTCCAGCAAATTTCGCAGGCATCCGAGGATGAAATCGATGTTGAGGCTGCGCTCGTGGGCTTCGTCGATGATGAGGGTGTTGTATTCGCGCCAATCGGGGTCGTGCGGCAATTGGGCCAGCAGCATGCCGTCGGTCATGAACTGGATGCGCGTGTTGGGTCCGGTGCGGTCCTCGAAGCGGACGCGAACCCCGACCGCGTCTCCGTAGGCGCATTTGCATTCCTCGGCCACGCGCCGGGCCATGCTGGTGGCGGCAAGGCGGCGGGGCTGGGTGACTCCGATTTTGCCGTGGTCGCCGCCGCCCGCTTCGATGGCCATTTTGGGGAGTTGGGTGGTCTTCCCGGAACCAGTGTCGCCGCAGACGATGACCACGGGATGCGCGCGGATGGCCGCGACAATGCGTTCCCGATCCTGACTGACGGGGAGGTCTTCAGGATAGCGAAGGGTCAATGGCGCAAGGGTGGGACGGGAGGACATGCGCCTGCCCTTAAGCCGAAATCAAAATTTTCCAAGGCGGGATTTGGATTTGCGATTACGATTAAGATTAAGATTAAGATTAAGATTAAGATTTAGATTTAGATTAGGATTACGATTAGGATTAGGATTAGGATTAGGATTACGATTAGGATTAGGATTTAGGAGTGAGCGTGGGATTCGGAGGGATTTCAGGTGAATGTCATTGACCGGACGGGCGTAGGCGGGTAGTTTGGGAAATGAGCGGCAGTCAGTCGCCCCGGGTTTCGGCCCGGGGAGGAAAGTCCGGACTCCATAGAGCAGGATGCCTCGCTGTGAAGGCGTGGAACCCCGTGTCAATCGCGGGGGATGGAAAGTGCCACAGAAAACAAACCGCCCCGCGCAAGCGGGGCAAGGGTGAAAAGGTGGTGTAAGAGACCACCGGGTCCGCGCGAAAGCAGGACCGCATGGTAAACCCCATCCGGAGCAAGATCACATAGGGAACGTCAGAGGCGGCTCGTCTCGCCCGCTTCGGCGGAACGTTCCGGGTAGATCGCATAGACACATGACTGACCCGCGTGCTGGTCACGCGGACAGAATCCGGCTTATCGCCGCTCACTTTTTTATGATTAAGATTGGTTTCGGGGCTGATTATGGGGTATGGCGTGCACATGAATGCAGATGATGTCGTTGTCACCGGAATGGGTGTGATTTCCCCTTTGGGAAACACCCTGAATGAATTTTGGAATGCTTTGGTGGAGGGCCGAAGCGGTGTGGGGCCCATCCGGAGCTTTGACGCGTCCTCGTTTCCGGTGCAAATCGCGGCGGAGTTGAAGTCTTTCGATTTGACCCGCTACATGACGGAAAAGGAGGCCCGCCGCATGGATCCTTTCACCCGCTACGGTTTTGCGGCCGCGTGTGACGCCTGGGAGGATGCGGGATTGGACGCCGGCCAATTGAATCCCGAACGCGCCGGGGTGATCATGGGTTGTGGGGTTGGGGGGCTGCATGTGGTGCAAACCGCCGGAACCGATCTCAATGAAAAAGGCCCCAAGGCGTTCAGTCCTTTCATGGTGGCCCAATTGATTCTCAATATTGTTTCCGGTCACATCGCCATTCGCTATGGCTTGCAGGGACCCAATTACGTGGTCACCACCGCCTGCGCCAGCGGCAACCATGCCATCGCCGAGGCCATGCACACCATTCGCCGGGGGGACGCGGATCTGATGATCTGCGGGGGATGCGAGGGATCGATCAATGAACTGGGCATCGGCAGCTTTGCGGCCATGCGGGCGCTGACTAAAAAATTTCAGGACGAACCCGAACGCGCCTCCCGTCCGTTTGATGCCGAACGCTCCGGCTTCGTGATGGGGGAGGGGGCTGGCGTTTTGGTGCTGGAAAGCGCCGAACACGCCAAGAAGCGGGGTGCCCGCGTGTATGCCACCGTTGCCGGCGCGGGGATGACCTGTGACGCCCACCACATCACCGCCCCGCATCCCGAGGGTACCCGGGCGGCCCGATGCATGACTTTGGCCATGGAACAGGCGAAGGTTTCCCCCGGGGAAATCGATTACATCAACGCCCACGGCACCGGCACCGTCCTGAACGACGCCGGAGAAACGCGGGCCATCCGGGAGGCCTTTGGCGCCGCGGCCGATGCTGTGAGCGTGAGTTCAACCAAATCCATGACCGGCCATTTGCTGGCCGGCGCCGCCGCGATTGAATCCGTGGTCTGCATTCTGGCCTTGAACCGTCATGTGGTCCCCCCCACGATCAACCGCGATACCCCGGACCCGGAATGCGACCTGGATGTCACCCCGCACACCGCCAAAGAACGCACCCTGCGCGTCGCCATGAACAATGCCTTTGGGTTTGGCGGACACAATTGCTGCGTGGTTTTTGAAAAACGCTAGCACCCTCTTCTTGACAGAAGGGCGGGGATGGCGCAAGTTTACCCCATCAATCTTTTCTTTCCTCCCCATCTTCCCATGCAACGCACAGTTTTTTATCTTTTCCTGACCTGTCTACTGGTCCCGGTGACGCTTCTGCGGGCAAACCGTCCGGACCTTTCCGAAATCATGGCCCGGATTGAGGCCATGGGCGACGAGGACTTTCATGTGCGCCAAGCGGCCAGCGAACGGATGCGCGAGTGGTCCGAAGCGTATCCGCGGTATTTGCTCACCGCCATGGCCGAGGCTTATGCGGACCAAAAAGACATGGAAATCGTCATCCGTCTGGAAGAGTTGATGGAGCCGTTGGCCCGTAGATGGGTGCTCAACATGCCTTCCGGATTCATTGGCATCAACATGGGCTGGGAAACGCGAAATGGGAAGTCCGGGGTGTCCATTCTCAATGTGTTGGACGGCCATGCGGCCGCAAATGTGGGCTTGCAAGCCGGGGACATGATTCTGGCCGTCAACGGAACGCCCGTGTCCGAACTTCAACAATTGGAAGGGTTTTCAGAGAAAATCGCCTCCTTTTTGCCCGGCACGATTATCGAGTTGACCCTTCTCAGAAGAAATGATGAATTCGTGCAACTACTGCAATTGGGCAGCCGTCCCGATCAACGGGCCCGGCCCAACGACGCCAGGGAAACGTATGCCGCCTGGCTCCTGAAGCTGAAAAGCGAAGCCGCGGATTTCGACCCCACTTTTCCGGTGGGGCACTTTCCGATGGAGGATTGAGGAATTCGGGGAGTTCAATCCCCGCCAGAGTAACGAGTGCGGCGAAGCCGCTTTGGAGTGCTTACCTACTGGATTGGAACAGAAGCACGCAAAGGGAGCGAAGGCAATTCCACCGCGTTTACCTCCCTACTCCCTCTGCTCTGAAATTATCAGTGAATATGCCTCATGATATGACCTTGCGTGGCGACGGCGAGGATTTGGTCCCAAAATTGCGTCGCGTAGCGACGGGCCGACGCATAGCCGTGGATTTCAATCCACGGTCCCGGTTGCGCCTAAGGATGTGCGCCGCGTAGCGTCGCCTGACGGACCTGGGGGGCATCGATCATCGAACGTCAAAAGTGCGGGTGATTATGGGTTAGAATTGACTAAATCCAAGGGCTGGCCTTCCGCCTGACCCCTTCCCCTTGTAAACCGGCTATGCTCGGGTATATTAAGTTTGATGATGAACCTACCCGCAATTCAAGGCATAATCCGTCGGCGCATTCTCCTGAATTACAGGATGGATCCGGAGGTGGTCCGGGCGGTTCTGCCCGAAAGGTTTCGCCCCAAAGTGGTCGATGGAAAGGCGATTGCGGGCATTTGCCTGATACGGCTGGAGGAAATCCGCCCCAAAGGCTTTCCCGGTTTCATGGGGATCTCCAGCGAAAACACCGCGCATCGTATCGCCGTTGAATGGGAGACGGAGGACGGAAAGACGCGGGAGGGTGTCTTTGTTCCCCGCCGCGACACGGACTCCCGCATGAATGCGCTTGCGGGTGGTCGCCTCTTTTCCGGCGTTCATCATCTCTCCCAATTTCGCGTGACCGACAAAGAAGGGCGGATTTCCATGCGGATCACGTCAAAGGATTTCAAGGATCCGCTGGTGGATCTTCAGGTCGGTGAAACGGATGTGTTTCCCACATCATCCGTGTTCCCGACTTTGGAGGCCTCCTCGTCTTTTTTCGAGGCGGGTTGTGTGGGTTATTCTTCCCGACCCGATTCTTCTGATCTCGACGGAATTCTCCTGAAGGTGCCGGAATGGCGGGTGTCCCCCTTGGAAGTTTCCCATGTTTCGTCGGCGTATTTTGACGATCCATCGATCTTCCCGTCCGAAAGCATTGAATTTGATCATGCTTTATTGATGAGAGACATCCGCCATGAGTGGCATTCCGAGCCGGCCATGGTCACCTGATTTTATTTGAATCCGGCTTCGCCTTCTTCGTGGAGCTTGCCGCCTTTGATTTGGATTTTTTCGGGCGCTTTTTCCACGGGGATGTTGGGAGCGCTGTCTTTCCAGATGGAGCCTTCGGGGCGAGCCCATTTCACGGCGTTTTTGAGCACGAGTTTCACGTCTTTGTTGAAGTAGATGGGATAGGTTTCATGCCCGGGCCGGAAATAAAAGATTTTTCCGTTGCCGCGGCGGTACACGAGACCGGAGCGGAAGACTTCTCCGCCTTCGAACCAGGAAATGAAAATGGTTTCGTCGGCAGTAGGCACGCCAAAGGGCTCGCCGTACATTTCCGTGTTGGGCAATTCGAAATAGGGACCCAAGCCTTGCACGATGGGATGACCGGGGTTGCAGACCCAGAGGCGTTCTTTTTCTCCGGCTTCACGCCAGGTGAGGCTGCAGGTGGTGCCCATGAGGCGTTTGAAAATTTTGGAATAGTGACCGGAATGCAGTACCAGCAGTCCCATGCCTTCCAAGACCCGTTTCTGCACGCGGTCGACAATGGCGTCCTCCACCTTGCCATGGGCGCAGTGTCCCCACCAAGTCAGCACATCGGTGTTGTCCAGAACTTCTTGGGTCAGCCCGTGTTCGGGTTCCTGCAGGGTGGCGGTGCGGGTTTCGAGTTCCGGGTCCTCCGCCAAGCCTTCGGCGATGACGGTGTGCATGCCATTGGGGTAGAGGGCTTTCACGGTTTGATTGGTTTGTTCGTGGACGTTTTCGCCCCAGACGGTGACTCTGATCATTTGATGGCCTTTGTGGTTGGGATTTTCGATTGCGGGAATTGAATGGGTAGTAGCATAGGAAATGCAGAAAAAAATGCCAGTGCAAATCAGGCAAGAACATGGATTTTGAAGGAATTCCAGCCCGAATTCACCCCCTCCGCCCCGCCAATGCGGCGATTGGCGCTCCCGTCCCCTCGAATTCCTTCAAAATCCATGTCCTTGGAAATCAACCTTGCCAAGCTCTTTTGCTTGAAGTAACGTTGGACTTCACTGGGAAAATGCCTTTCGCGGCATTTCGTCCGGCTCATTTCGCACGTCCATTGAACCCCACACAACCCGATTACACGCATTATGAAAATTGAACAAGTTGCCGTACAGCTCTACACCCTTCGCAATCATCTGAAAACCCCGGAAGACATGGCCAAAACGCTGAAGCGCGTTCGTGAAATCGGGTATCAGGCGGTGCAGATGAGTGGGGTGGGGCCGATTGATCCCACGGAATTCTCCAAAATGTGCCAGGGGGAAGGGCTGACGCTTTGCGCGACCCATGAAAGTTCGGATGACATCCTCCAAAATCCCGAGGCGATTGTCTCCCGCATGAAGGCCTTGGGTTGCACCCTGACGGCGTACCCGTATCCGCGCGGCATTGACTTCGGTTCCGAGGAAAGTGTGGGCCAACTGATTTCGGACCTGACCCGCGCGGGCACCGTCCTTCGCGACGCGGGCATCACCCTCTGTTACCATAATCACAATCTGGAATACCGGAAATTGAAGGGCAAGGTGATCATGCACCGCATTTACGACGAAATTCCCGCCGATGTGTTGGGCGCGGAACTGGACACCTATTGGGTGCAAATGGGCGGGGCGGATGTGGTCGATGAAATCGACCGCGTGGCCGGACGTCAACCGATTCTGCACCTCAAGGATTGCGGCGTGGATGCCGACAACAAAACCGGATTCTGTGAAATCGGAAATGGCAACCTGCCTTGGAAAAAAATCATCGCCGCCGCGGAGAAGGGCGGTACCCAATGGTTTGCCGTGGAACAGGATACCTGTCCCGGGGATGCGTTCGACAGCGTGAAACAAAGCTTCGACTATATCGCCGCCAATCTCGTGGAAGGTTAAGGCCGGGGATGCGGGGGCGTTTCATTTCCCTGGAAGGTCCGGAAGGTTGCGGCAAAAGCACCCAAGCCGGATTGCTGGCCACGCATTTGCGTGAGCGCGGGCAAACCGTGGTGATGACCCGCGAGCCTGGCGGCACCCCCACCGGGGAGATGATTCGGGACATTCTCCAGCATCACGCCTCCGGCGAAGACATTTCTCCCGAGGCGGAAGTCTTGCTTTTTGCCGCCAGCCGGGCCCAACATGTGGCCCGGGTGATCCGTCCGGCCCTGGAACGGGGCGACTGGGTGATTTGCGATCGGTTCGTCGATTCTTCCCTGGCCTATCAAGGCGTGGCCCGCGGAATGGGACTGGAAACGGTTCTGGCCGCAAACGAAGTCGCCCTGGGCGGCCTTTGGCCGGATGTGACCCTTTGGTTCGACCTGCCCGTGGATGTGGCTCTTTCCCGGGTGGCTGCCCGCGGGGCCGACGCGGACCGTTTTGAATCCGAAGCCCGAGCCTTCCATCAGAAGGTCGCGGAAGGGTATCGCGAACTGGCCAAGCGGTTCCCGGAGCGCATTTTGCGCGTGGAGGCGTCCGGGGAAATCGATGCCATCGCGGAATGCGTCAGTGCTCATCTGGATTGTTTCTCGGAGGTTTCATGAACTTGTTGGATCAAATTTCCACGTTGGTGGCCGAAGACCGTTTGGCCCATGGGTATGTCGTTCGCGGAGATCCGATGGGCGAGGGGAAGGCCTTTGCGGTGGAGGTGATGGTGCGGTTGTTCGAGGGGACCGCGAAAGGCGATCCCGCGAAGCTTCGCCATCGAATCGAAACCCGGGTTCACCCTGATGTTCTCTGGGTGGAACCGGCCAGCAAGCTCCGTCAAATCGTGGTCAAAGACGTGGAAGGGGCGCTCAAACGCGTTCACGAGAAAAGCTTTGAAGGGGGCTGGAAGGCGGTGGTGTTTTTGGGCGCGGAACGCATGAATGCCAGCGTGGGCAACAAATTGTTGAAGAGTCTGGAAGAACCGCCGCCGAAAACCTTGATCCTTTTGGTCAGCGGGGTGCCCGAACAACTGTTGACGACCCTGCGTTCGCGTTGCCAATTGCTGATTGCCCCCTCCGAGAGCGGTCCGCCGCCGGAGTGGGAGGCGGATTTGTTGGATCTGTTGCGCATGGGCCCGCCCCGCAACTTGTTGGAGCGACTGCAAAGGGCGGCCCGTTTCCGCGATTTCCTGCAATTCGCCACCGCGAACCTGGAGGAGGAAACCGAGGATGAAGAGGGGGAAGGCGAGAGCGAGGAGGTCGACGAGGCCGTGGCCAATGCCCGGGAAGCGGCTGCGAAGAAGGTTTTGTACCGGAAAGTGATGGAGGCGGTGGAGGCTTGGTATCGGGATGTGTTGGTGCTCAAAACCGCCGGAGAACAAGCGCCGCTGCGTTATCCGTCCGCACGCGACGATCTACGCCAACAGAGCGAAAACTTGCAGATTCCCCATTTGCTGAAACTGCTGGACAACTGCCGCGACATCGCGGCCCGGTTCGACACCAACGTGCCCGTGCACGTGGTGTTGGACAGCGCGGTGATTTAACCTTGCAGATCTTTCATCCGGCGGAAGGCGCTGCCTTCGCGGTTGGCCAGTTCGTCATATTTGCCCGATTCCACGATGCGACCGTTTTCCATGACCACCACGCGGTCGGCATTGCGGATGGTGGAGAGGCGGTGAGCGACGATCAGGGTGGTGCGGTTTTTGACCAGCCGCTCGATGGCTTCCTGCACCAGTTTTTCGCTCATCACGTCGAGGGCCGAAGTGGGTTCGTCGAGAATGATCACCCGCGGATCCCGAACCAGGGCCCGGGCGATGGCCAGACGTTGCCGCTGTCCCCCGGAGAGTCGGGCGCCACTTTCGCCGATCCGCGTGTCCAATCCGGCCGGGAGACGGTCCACGAATTCCCGCACGTTCGCGGCGTCGAGGATTTCCTGGAACCGCGACTCGTCGATCTCCTCGACGCCAAAGAGAATATTGTCCCGAATGGAGCCCTCGAAAAGAACGCTTTCCTGGGGAACGACCGAGATGAAGCGCCGCCAACTGCGCATGTCGATTTCCTCCATGTCCTTGCCATCCAAAAAGATCTTGCCGGAGGAGGGGCGGCGGAAGCCAATGGTCAGGCGGAGCAGGGTGGATTTCCCGCCACCGCTGGGGCCCACCACGGCCACGCATTCCCCGGGGGGGATGTGGAAGTTCACCCCGGTGACCGCCGGGGCCTCGCCTTCGTGGTAGATGTATTCCACATCCCGATAATCAATTTCCCCTTGGACCCCGCCGACTTCCGCTTTCCCTTGGTTTTTCTCCAAATCCGGACATTCCAAAACTTCGCCAATGGAGCGAATGGATTCAAATCCCTTGGCCATTTGCGGGTACATGTTCAGGATCATGTTGAAATTCATCAGGATATAGTTGAACAAGGCCTGAAACAGGACGACGTCCCCCACGCTGATGACGCCACGCCGGCTGAACATAACCCCCACCAACAGCATGCCGAGGTTGGCAAACTGGAAAATCGCCCAACTGGAGGATTGAAACAGGGCGTTGACTTTGTCTAGACGCCGTCCCGTTTCCTGCACCAAATGGATGCGTTGCTCCACCCGGTCGGTGGCCCGGTCCTCGATTCCGTGGGCGCGGCTGACCGGAATCATGTCGATCATTTGACTGACTTCCGAGTTCATGACTTCCAAATTTTGCCGGAAATCGCGGTTTTCCTTGCGGATTCTGTTTTTAAACACCCGGGTGATCAGCAGCACCACTGGAACCATCAACACATAGACCAGCAAAATCAAGGGTTGCTTCACCAAGGTGATGGCAATCATGGCCACCAGCGTGGCTGCGGTCATAATGCCGTTTTCCCCGATTTGGTTGGTGACGGTTTGCACCTGTTCCACGTCCCGAAGCACCTTGGCCTGCAGGCGTCCTGATTCGTTTTCATCGTGGTAGGGGATGGACAATTGTTGCAGGCGGGTTACCAACGCCTGCCGCAAACGGCTTTCAAGCCTTCGGGTCAACCGGCTGAGTTGGCTGATATAATACGTGTGAAACGGGACATTCCCGAGCAACAGCACGAATTGAATCGACAGGCCCCAGAGCACATAATTGGTACTGATTCCCGGTTCCCGGTTGAGCCAATCGATCATCATGCCCGTGACCAAGGGGACGCCCCAGGCCGGGGACTGTTTCACCGCGAAGACCGCGAGCATCCAAAGGGTTCTGGGCACCGAACAGTCGGTCCATCGCCACAAGGTACGGAGCGGGCTGCTGCTTTGGTAAGACCATTCGAGGGGGTGAAAGGAACGTTTCATGCCATGTGAGTTTGATAAAGGGGGGGGTATTGCATGTGTTCATATCGAATTTTCATGTGAAGCGCGACACTTGAAATCAGAAAAGCTCCATGGGAGGGGCTGAATGACAGGGGACGGAATGATGATGGTTTAGGTTTGGACAGAATGATGAGATGACGGAATGATGAGATGACAGAATGATGGGTTTGGAATGATGCGAGGATGAATCGTCACTCGACACTCGAAATTCGACACTCCCAATGACAAAGTGATGTAGGGGGCGCTACCAACAACCCTCAACCAACAACCAGCAACCAGCAACCAACCCAGACCTCTTTCCTGAAAAAAGGGAAATCTATGATTGACACTTGGCGGTGTTGTGACTATTTTCCGCGTCCCTTGACCTCCATGCCCTTTTGGCGTGGGAAACGAATTTGAAGGACTTATTTTTTCATGAAAACAACTTTTCTCAAAGAATCTGAGATTGATCGTAACTGGCACGTCGTGGATGCCGCCGGGAAGCCCTTGGGCCGTTTGGCCGCCGAAGTGGCGACCGTATTGCGTGGCAAACACAAGCCCACCTTTGCGCCGCATGTCGACAACGGCGATTTTGTCATCGTTTTGAACGCCGAAAAGGTTCACCTCTCCGGCAACAAAGAAGAGCAGAAGATTTACAAACATTATACCGGTTACACCAACGGACTGAAGGAGCACACCGCCGCATTCATTCGCGAGCGCAAGCCCGAACGGATGATCCGCCAAGCGGTTTGGGGGATGATTCCCCGCACGCGTCAGGGCCGTCAAGTGATTCGTCGCCTCAAGGTGTATGCCGGATCCGAACACCAACACCAGGCTCAACAGCCGCAAGCGCTTGAAATTTAAGAAGGAATCCACATCATATGGCCACTGCCGCACTCCCTGAATTCACTGCCACCGGACGTCGCAAGACTTCCGTCGCCCGCGTACGCCTGACGGAAGGCGTCGGAAAAATCTTCGTGAACGGAAAAGAATTTTCCGTCTATTTTCCCGATGACTCGCTTCGCGCCTACATCGAGCAACCCCTGAACCTGCTCAACGCCAAAGACAGCTTTGACGTGCAGGCCCGCCTCGATGGCGGTGGTCTCGCCGGACAGGCCGGCGCTTTGCGCCACGGGATTTCCCGTGCTTTGGTTGAGGCGAATGCCGAACACCGCGAAATTCTCAAAAGCAATGGCTGTTTGACCCGTGACGACCGGATGAAAGAACGCAAAAAGCCCGGTCAGCCCGGTGCCCGCAAGCGCTTCCAGTTCTCCAAGCGTTAAACCCGCCAACTCTCCTTGTCCATTGCGTCCCCTCGGCGGACTCGATGGAAAAATTCTTCAAACTCCGGGTGTTCGCGCCCGGAGTTTTTCTTTTCACGCTTCAACCAAACCGCAAAGATCGCGCATATGAAACTCAATGCCTTCTCGCCTCTCCGTCCCCCCGCCGAACTCGTCTCCACGGTCGCGTCTCCGCCATACGATGTGATTGATTCCGACGAAGCCCGTCGCATGGCCGCCGGAAACCCGAAATCATTCCTCCACATCATCAAACCGGAGATCGATTTGCCGGATACGATGGATGCGTATGATGACCGGGTCTATGCCAAGGCGGCGGAAAACTTCGAGCACTTCCAACAAAACGGCTGGTTGCGGCGCGAAAGCGAAGCCGGGATTTATCTGTATCGCCAGTCTTTTCGCGAACACAGTCAGACCGGGGTCGTGGCCGTTTGCCATACCGAGGATTATGAGCGGGACGTGATCAAAAAACACGAAAAGACGCTTCGGAAAAAAGAAGACGACCGGACCCGACACGTGGCCACGCTGAAAGCGAACGCGGGACCGGTGTTCCTGATGGTACGCGCCCAGGCGGAGCTGAAGGCATTGATGGCGAAAGAACAGGAAGCCGAACCCGATGTCGATTTCCACAGTCCCGACCAGGTGCGGCATACGGTTTGGAAGGTCGTGGATGTTTCGGGGATGCTACGGTTTTTTCATGAATTGCCGAATGCGTATGTGGCCGATGGACACCATCGTTCCGCCAGCGCGGCCCGTTGTGCCAAGGAATTTGCGGACGCCAATCCCCGCCACACGGGCGAGGAAAATTACAACTGGTTTTTATCCGTCCTCTTTCCGGCGGATGAATTGCAAGTCTTGCCCTACAACCGATTGGTGAAAGGACTCAACGGAGAAACCCCCGACAGCCTGCTCACGAAAATCAAAGGCGCCGGATACGGCGTGACCTTGGTGGAAAGTGGCGAAGCGGAGGAAAAAGGGGAGGTCCGCATGTTTATGGATGGCAAATGGTACCAACTCATCCAGCGGGCGGAAGCGGACGCCGACCCGGTATCTTCCCTGGATGTCAGCATTCTGCAAAACCGTCTGTTGGGTCCGGTGCTGGGAATCGAAGATCCCCGGACGGATTCACGCATCCGCTTCAAAGGGGGCTTCGATTGTCTCGATCAAATGACCCAAGCCGTGAACCAAGGCCATGCCGACGTTGCTTTTTCGCTGTACCCCACCGGAACGGAAGAGATCATGGCGGTGGCCGACGCCGGGTTGATCATGCCGCCGAAAAGCACTTGGTTTGAGCCCAAGTTGCGCAGCGGTCTGTTTGTGCACACACTTTAGGAGTGCGGAGTGCGGAGTGCGTAGTGACGAGTGATGAGTGACGAATTACGAGTGACGAATGCGGCGTGGGGCGTGGGGAATGATTAAAAGGCTTTGCGGATGCGTTCCCGGATGGCCATCGCAATGATGCGGTTTCCGTCTTCATCGGGATGCAGACCGTCCGGAAAGCGCTCCGTGGCAGCATCGCCTCGGAATTCCCTGGCCAAATCCACCAAGCCCACCTTTTCCTCGCGCGCGATATTTGCCAAGGACTCATTCAGACGATCCACGGTTCCCTGAAAAATGATTCGTCCCTGGGTCATGGGCATGATGTTGACCAAAATTGGAATGGAATCCCGGGAACGCACTTCATTGATCATCGCCCGGATATCATTTTCGAATGCCCCCGTATTTCCATTGATGGCGTTATTGGCCCCATACATGATGACCACCACGTCGGGGTTGTGGCGGTTCATCTGTCCCGGCAGGCGTGAACGACCGCCTTGGGCTCTTTCGGCATCCACCCCGGAATTGATCACCCGCCATTCCGGTTCCATGGCCCGCAAATGTCCGGTCCAAGGCCCGACGCGCGGATAGTGAAAGCCCCGTGTGTTGCTGTCGCCCATGGCGAGTACGGTGATGGGGCCTTCGGGACCGTCGTCACCACTCCCGCCACATCCGGTGAAGGACATGAGGATCAGCGGAACAAGGAAAGGCAAAAGGAAACGGCGAAAAGTGTGTTGCATTGGGTTTCTCCTAGAATAAAAATAAGCTTCCATATGTGCTGAACGCAATAATTCAACAACATTTGTACAAAAGGAGAAAATTGTGTAGGGTCATGAGCGGTGTACGAACTCGGACGTCACAGAAGCGTTTTAACAACTCCGAATCAGGTTCAGGGCCTTGTCCCGCTGTGTTTCCATTTCCGCTTGTGTGGGGGCTTCCAGATTGAGGCGGCAAAGCGGTTCGGTATTGGACATGCGCACGTTGAACCACCAGTCGGGATACTCGACGCTGAGTCCGTCCAATTCGAAATAATGGGCGTCGGCATATTCTTGTCGGATTTTTTCAAACACGGCCTCGGGATGGGCCACTTTCGAGTTGATCTCGCCGCTGGCCACGTATTTTCGGATGGGTTTGACGAGTTCGCTCAGGGTTTTGTCGCTTTTGCCCACCAGATTGGCGATGTAGAGGACGGCCAGTCCCGAGCTTTCGGTAAAGAAATTCTCCCGGAAATAATAGTGTCCGGAAAGCTCTCCCGCAAACACGGCGTTGGCTTCGCGCATTTGCTGCTTGATGAAGGCATGTCCGACCCGGCACATGCGGGCTTCGCCGCCGTTTTCCTCGATCAGTTCCTTGACCGCCTTGCTGGAGCGCAGATCGTAAAAAACCACTCCTTTTTCTTTTTCCAATAGCGCCCGGGCAATCAGGGCGGTGATCATGTCCATGCTGATGACTTCCCCGTGTTCATCCACGAACCCCACTCGGTCGGCGTCGCCATCGAAGGCGATGCCGAAATCATAGTCCCCCTCCCGAACGAATTTCGTCAGGCTCCCGTAGGTTTCCGGGTCCAGGGGATTGGCCTCGTGGTTGGGAAAGCTGCCGTCATATTCGTCAAAGAGGGGGTCGATTTCCACCAGGCCTTTGAGGACTTCACCTTCGGCGATGCCCATGGCGTTCGCGTAGTCCACGGCGATTTTCAGGGGACGTTTGATGTCCGCGAATTTACGGATGTGGGCCAGATATTCCGGGCGGATATCATATTCGGTGCGAATGCCGGGAGAATTCGGCAGCGGGGCGAATTTTTCTTCGAGAACGATCTTTTCCAGTTCCTGGATCCCGGTGGCGCCGCTGATGGGCACGGCGTTGGCCCGACACAGTTTGAAGCCGTTGTATTCGCCGGGATTGTGGCTGGCGGTGATGATGATGGAGGCGTCCGCTTCCAAATGTCCGTTCGCGAAGTAACACATGGGGGTGCTGACCATGCCGATGTCCACGACATTCACCCCTTGGAGGGTGAGTCCTTCCGTCAGGGCCCGGGCGAGGGCGGGGGAGTGGGGCCGCATGTCCCGTCCAATGACCACCGTGGTGGGGGAAAGCAGGGTGGCAAATCCGCGGCCAATGCCCCGGGCCAGATTCTCGTCCAGTTCCGTACCCACGATCCCGCGGATGTCATACGCTTTGAAAATACTCATTTCTCTTCCTTCCGTTTCTCATTTCATGTTTATTTTTGCAAAATACTCCCTTATTTTGCTTCGATATGGACGAATGTCAAGGTTTGCAATGTCCGCTTGCAATCTCCGTGGAAATCGGCTATCTCTGCGCGCCTTCACAGGAGCCTATTATGCAAGAAAACGTTGAAATACAATTGAAAGAGTGGCGGGACAAGTTGGAAGAGATGCGGGGGTATCTTTGACGTCGCCTCACGGAAAACCCAACTGAAAGCCCTCGAGGAAAAATCCGCTTCGCCCAATTTTTGGGACGACCAGAACGCGGCCCGGCAGGTGATTGCCGAATCCAATGCCCTCAAGTCGGTCACGGATCCGTTTGACCGCTTGGAGTCCTTGCTGGACGACTGCTCGGTGATGACGGAACTGCTGGGCATGGAGGAGGACGAAGAGCAAATCCGCCAAGGCGAGAAAGAGCTTTCCACCAACATGAAGCAGATGGAGAAGCTTTTCAACGAGATGGAACTGAAATCCCTGCTCGGCGAAAAGTTTGACGCCAACAACGCGTATCTTTCCATCAATGCGGGCGCGGGAGGCACCGAATCCTGCGATTGGGCCTCCATGCTCTACCGCATGTACCAGCGTTTTTGCGAACGCAACGGGTTCACCTTCTCGATTCTCGACTTGCAGGACGGAGAAGAGGCGGGGATCAAAAGCGTGACCGCCCACGTGGAAGGTCCCTATGCCTATGGCATGTTGAAAGCGGAGCGGGGCGTGCATCGTCTGGTGCGTATTTCCCCCTTTGATTCCGCCAGCCGTCGGCACACCTCCTTCACGGCCGTGGATGTGGTCGCGGAAATCGATGACACCGTGGAAGTGGAAATTCTTGACGCGGATTTGCGGGTGGACACCTATCGGGCCAGCGGCTCCGGCGGACAGCATGTGAACACCACTGACTCGGCGGTGCGCGTGACCCACGCCCCCACCGGGATCGTGGTGCAATGTCAATCCGAACGCAGCCAACATTCCAACCGCGACAAGGTCATGAAAATTCTGGCCGCGAAGATCTACGAATGGGAAATGGACCAAAAGCGCAAGGAAATTGAAAAATTCTATGACCCCAAAGGCGCCATCGCCTGGGGCAGTCAGATTCGTTCCTACGTTCTGCAACCCTACACCATGGTGAAAGACCATCGCACCAATGCGGAAATCGGCAATGCCCAAGGGGTGTTGGACGGGGAGATCCTGCCCTTCATCGAAGCCTATCTGAAAGACAAGCGAAAGAAAGCGTGATGAATATTCTCGAAGAGATCATTTCCAGAAAACGCCTGGAAATCGGCAATTGTCGCCACGATACATTGGTGGGGGAGTTGCAAGACGAGGCCCTGCGCACGCCCGAACCCAAGCCCTTTGCCGAAAGCCTGCGAAAAGCGCCGATGGGTTTGATCGCGGAGGTGAAACACAAGAGCCCCAGCGCGGGCGTGATCCGCGACCCCTTCGTTCCCGCCGAAATCGCCAAGGCGTATGCGTCCGCGGGCGCCCATGCGATTTCGGTTTTGATGGACCGCGAATTTTTCGGGGGCGGCGAGGCGCATTTCCAAGAAGTGCGTGCCGCCGTGGATCTGCCCATGCTCTACAAGGAGTTTGTGGTGGACCCCTGGCAAATCTGGCATGCCCGTTTGATTGGCGCCTCGGCGGTATTGCTCATCGCCGCCGCTTTGCCGGAAACGCTTTTGTCCGGATTGATTCAGGAAGCCAAACTCGCGGGTCTGGAGGTTTTGTTTGAAGTGCATGACGCCGAGGAACTGGAAGCGGCCAAGCGTTTGGAGGTCGAACTGATCGGCATCAACAACCGTAACCTGAAAACCTTCAAAACCCGCTTGGAACAAACCTTGGATTTGTTGCCCGAGGTGCCGGAAGGCGTGACCCTCATCAGTGAAAGCGGCATCAAAAGTGCGGACGACGTCCGCCGATTGCAGGACGCGGGCATGCACGGCGTGCTGGTGGGCGAGCACCTGTTGCGACAGAAAGATCTGGCCGCGGCGGTCCGCAATTTGATGGCCACCTAGCGTTCAACCCCTGAAAAGCATCCAACCAAGCGGCGAATCCAACCACTGATGGACACTGATGAACACTGATAAACCAATCGTAAAACTATGTGGTTTGGCCCGGGAAGAGGATGTGGTTTTTGCCATTGAGGCGGGGGCGGATGCCTTGGGGTTTAATTTTTGGCCCAAAAGTCCCCGGGCGGTTTCCGTCAATCAGGTGGCGGCTTGGTCGCGCCTTGTGCCTGCGGGTGTGAAAAAGGTGGGGATATTCGTGAACCAAAGCGTGGAGGAGGTGCGGCGCATTTTCGACGGCGCCGGTCTGGACATCGCCCAATTGCACGGGGACGAAAGCGCCGAGTATATTCGCCGTCTGGATCGTCCGGCTTGGAAAGCCATTCATTTGGACCGTTGTCCGGAAGGGGTGGACGAATTGCTCGTGGAGGCCTTGCTGATCGACAGCGGGACCGTGGACATGCCGGGAGGCACCGGCAAGCGGGTGGACACCGACCGCGCCGCCGAGTTCGTGCGTACTTCGTCGCACCGGGTCATTCTCGCCGGTGGCCTGCGCCCCGAAAACGTTGCCGAGGCCATCCGCGAGGTGCGCCCGCATGGGGTGGACGTCAGTTCCGGCATTGAGATCCGTCCCGGGGTCAAAGACGCCGGGGCCATGCGGCGGTTCGTGGACGCGGCCCTAAATCCATGACCCACAGCCCAAGACCATGGATTTTGAAGGGATTCGGGGTGGAAGGGAGCGCCAATCTCCGCATTGGCTGGGCAAAGGGGGCGAATTCGGGCAGGAATCCCTTCAAAATCCATGACGTTGAATTTCCCCGCATTCGGATTTTGCAAAGGAAACCTTTTTTCTTTATGAGGAAAGCGACGTAGAATGGATTTCCGTTTCCATCACATTCAACCCCATTTTCATTTATGACCACAGCAGCGACGCCATCTTTCACTTCCCAACCGGATGCCGGGGGGCATTTCGGACCTTACGGCGGCATGTTTGTGCCGGAAATTCTTGTGCATCCCCTGCAGGAATTGACCCGTGCCTACCTGAAAGTTCGTGAAGACGAAGGGTTTCAAAAAGAACTTGCCGATCTTCTCAACGAGTACGTGGGGCGTCCGACCTCCCTCTATTATGCCAAGCGCATGTCCGAGGCCCTGGGCGGCGCGAAAATTTATCTGAAGCGCGAAGACCTCTGCCACACCGGTGCCCACAAGATCAACAACAGCCTGGGACAGGTCTTGCTGGCCCGCCGCATGGGCAAAACCCGCATCATTGCCGAAACCGGCGCCGGACAGCACGGGGTGGCCACGGCCACCGTGTCGGCCATGTTTGGACTGGAATGCGTGGTGTACATGGGCGAAGTGGACATGAAACGGCAGGCCTTGAACGTCTACCGCATGCGCCGTCTGGGGGCCAAAGTCGTCGGCGTGACCGCCGGACAGAAAACGCTCAAAGAGGCCATCAGCGAAGCCATGCGCGACTGGGTCACCAACATCGAAAACACCCATTATATCATTGGGTCCGCCTTGGGCGCGCATCCGTATCCGATGATGGTGCGGGATTTTCAATCCGTGATCGGCAAAGAGGCCCGCCGACAGATTCTCGAACGGGAAGGCAAGCTGCCCGATCATTTGGTGGCCTGCGTGGGCGGCGGTAGCAATGCCATCGGGTTGTTTTATCCGTTTCTCGGTGACGAAGGCGTGAAAATGACCGGCGTGGAAGCGGGCGGACTGGGCTCTGGGCTGGGCGAACACGCGGCTCGCTTCAATGGCGGTTCTTTGGGCATTTTGCAGGGAACCAAAACCTACGTTTTGCAGGATGCGGAAGGGCAAATCAGCCTCACCCATTCGGTGAGCGCGGGCTTGGACTATGCCGCCGTGGGACCCGAACACGCCTGGCTCAAGGATTTGGGGCGAGTGGAATACACCTCCGTGGAAGATCAGGTGGCCGTGGACGCGCTGAGCGAGTTGAGTCGCTTGGAAGGCATTCTCCCGGCCTTGGAAACCGCCCACGCCGTGGCCCACGCCATGCAAATCGCCCCGAAAATGGGCAAAGATCAAATCGTGATCATCAACTGTTCCGGACGCGGCGACAAGGATGTGCAGGAACTCGCCGCATGGGAAGCGCGCCAGGCCGGAAAAAAGGAGTCCGAACTTTGATGAAGAGCATGACCGGTTTCGGCCAGGGCACCGCCTCCGCGGAAGGTGTCTGGGTTCGGGTGGAACTCAGCACCGTCAACCGCCGCAACCTCGACGCCCAGGTTTCCCTGCCGCGCGCGTTTTCCGCCCTGGAGGCCAATTGCCTGCAAGTCCTCCAAAAAAGATTGCACCGGGGCCGGGTACAAGTGCGGGTGGACGTGCAACGGGACGCGGCGGAAAGCAGCCTGATTTTGGATGAAGCCCGCGCCGACGCCGCCCTGCGGAAAATCAATGCATATGCGGCCTCCCGCAACTTGTCTCCGGTGGCCTCGGTTCGGGAAGTCGTGACCTTGCCCGGGATTTTGCGGGACGAAGAGTCCGCCCTCGCCTCGACCGAGGTGGTCCAACCCCTCGAAGCGGCCTTGAATGCCGCCTTGGATGACCTCATCGCCATGCGCGAACGAGAAGGGGAGCACCTGCGGGAAACGCTGGGCGAACAACTCGCGGGCATGGGCGATCTCATGGAAAACCTGGAGCCCTTGATTGCGGAGGCCCGGGAATCGCTGGTGCCTCGGTTTCGCAAAGCGATGCAGGATTTGCAAGTGGACCCCGACGCCGCCGACGTTCGTCTCTGGCAAGAGGTCGCCCTTTACGGAGAGCGTTCGGACGTGCGGGAGGAAACGGATCGCATCCGGGGGCATTTGCAACAGGCGGCGGAAAAAATTTCCGGGGACGAACCCTGCGGGCGCGCCTTGGATTTTCTTTGTCAGGAAATGGCGCGTGAATTCAACACCCTGTCGGTGAAGGCGGCCCGGGCCGATATCAACCGACTGGCCCTGGAGGGCAAGGAACGGGTGGAAATGTTCCGGGAACAGGTGCAAAACGTCGAATGAACCCCACCACATATCCACGTCCGGTCCTTTTATTGGTCAGCGCCCCCTCCGGCGCCGGCAAAACCACCCTCTGCCAACAACTTTTGGCGGCGGAATCCGCAAACCTCCGGTATTCGGTGAGCTGCACCACGCGTCCGCCCCGCAAAGGGGAAACCGACGGCGAAGACTACTTTTTTCTCAGCCGGACCCAGTTCGAACAGGAAATCGCCGCCGGCGCTTTTCTGGAATATGCGGAGGTCTACGGAAATTATTACGGCACCCGCATCTCCTTTTTGCACGAAACCCTCAACCAGGGCGGGTCCGTGCTCATGGACGTGGATGTGCAGGGGGCGGACATCATCCGCAAGGCCCTGCTGGCATCCGATGGCGATCCGGTGTTGCGGCGCGCTTTGGTGGACGTCTTTATTCATCCGCCCTCCCTCCAGGCCCTGCGGCAACGTTTGGAAAGCCGAGGCAAGGACGACCCACAGGTCATCGAACGCCGCATGCGCAATGCGGAGATTGAAATGGTGGCCGCCGATCAATATCAATATCAATTTGTCAACGGGGATTTGACTACCGCCTTCGAGACTTTCCGCGCCATTTATACCGCCTCGCGTCACCGGACCGCCTCCGTTTAATTTTTTTCACCACAATACAGGAACCCACCCATGCTGCGAACTTTTGCCGAACACTGCCTCCGCCCCGTCCAATCCTTGGACGGCCTTTGGGATTTTCTGCCGGAATGCGACCGGGCCGTCCGCGGGAATACTCCCAAAACCTTCACCCGCAAGATCGAATGCCCCTCCGCCTGGGAATCGATTCCCGACTTAAGCGGCTATCGGGGCGCGGCTTGGTACCATCGCACTTTCCAAGTCATGGAAGGCAAAAACGTTCGCTTGGCCTTCGGAGGCGTCAGCCATACCGCCACTGTATTCGTGGATGGAAAAGAGGTGGGCGGCCACTACGACGCATTCACGCCGTGGGAAGTTCTGCTGACGGGACTGAAGCCCGGCAAGCACGACCTCACCGTCAAAGTGGACAACACCTTCGGGGACCACAGCACCCTGCACATCCCCAATGATTATTACACCTACGGCGGCATCACCCGGCCCGTGGAACTGCATTTGGTTCCGGACCTGTTCCTCGACAAAATTTTCGCCGTGCCCAAATCCGGGAAAAACGGATGGTCTTTGCAAGTCCGCGTCCGTGTACGCAATGTGGGCGACACCGCAAAAGGCGGGGTGATCCGGTTTTCCGTGGCAGGTCAGCAGGTGGAGTGGAAACTTTCCGAGATTCCGGCGGGGGAATCCGCCGAAATTTCCAAATCCGTCACTGGCCTGGATGTCAAACCCTGGAGTGAAACCGCCCCCAACTTATATGATATGGTGGCACAATTGTCCGTAGACGACAAAGTGATCGACGACAAAGTGGACCGGGTGGGCTTCCGCGAGGTGAAAGTCAAAGGCAAGCAGCTTTTGCTCAATGGCAAGCCGCTGCATTTGCGGGGCTTCAACCGACACGAAGACCATCCCATGTATGGTTGTGCGATCCCCGCCATCGGCATGGCCCAGGATTTGGACCTCTTCAAGGACCTGAACTGCAATTTCCTGCGGACCTGTCACTATCCCAACGACATGCGGATTCTCGACATGTGCGATGAGCGCGGAATTTACGTTTGGGAAGAGAGTCACTCCCGGCAAACGCCGTTTGATCCCCCGAATTTTGAAGCCCAGATCCGGCAAAGCACCCTTGAAATGGTCGAAAATCACTTCAACCATGCCTGCATCGTCATGTGGGGCACGCTCAACGAATGCGATACCGCCAGCGACCGGGGGATGGAAGTGCATGGCGAGGTTTTGGAATACTTGCGCGGGCTGGACGCCTCCCGTCCGGTGACCTACGCCGGGCATTTGCGTCAGCGGGACCGTTGCACCCGTTATGCGGACATCGTTTCCTGGAACCTGTACACCGGTTGGTACGGCGGAAAACCGGAAAAAACCTTGGCGGAACTCGAAGAGATGATCGCTTGGCTGGACAGCGCGGAAAGTGGCGGCGGCAAGGGGAAACCCGTGATTGTCAGCGAATTCGGCGCCGGCGCCATTTACGGTTGCCGGAATCAGCGCGCCGATCCCTGGTCGGAAGAATGGCAATGCGTGGTCCTCGACGAAGCCTTGAAAGCCTATTTGCACCATCCCAGGGTGGTGGGTGCCTCCATCTGGCAATTCTGCGATGTGCGCGTGACCCGCGAAGGCAACAACCACACCTACAATGCCTACAGCCCCATGGGCCGACCCCGTTGCATGAACAACAAGGGGGTGGTGGATGAGTACCGCCGTCCGAAATTGTCCTATGAAACCGTGAAAGCCCACATGGTCGCGGCCGAGAAAAAACGCGGACGGGTTTGAGCAACTGACGGAAGCCATTCCTTTGCTATGAATACTTCTGATTGGGCTGTGGACTTGCCTGAATTTTTGCGGGAGGGCCTTCGTTTTGCGTGTACGCAATGCGGCGCCTGTTGCACGGGCGCCCCCGGAAAAGTCAGGGTCAACGAAGCCGACCTTGCCGCGATATCGGATTTTCTGGGGGAAACCCCGGAACAACTGCGCGCGCGTGTTTGCAAAGAGGATTCCCTGTTGCTCCGCGAACGGGCAAACGGCGATTGCGTGTTTTTTGAAGACCAACGCTGTCAAATACATGCCGTAAAGCCCAAGCAATGCCGCTTGTACCCCTTTTGGTTCCGCAACGTCCGCAGCGCAGACGCATGGGCGCGCACCTGCGAAGCCTGCCCCGGCATCGGCACGGGTCCCCTGATTCCCCCCGACGAAATCCTCCGGCAGGTGCAGGAAGATTTGACGGATTCGAAATTTCCGCGGTAAATCGGGAATTCGATCCCTGTAGAGTCATGTTGTCTCATTCGATTAATAGCGGCTGCTTTCGGGGGATTTTCAGGATTGGTTGTGTCATTATGGCGCAATTTGGAAAGTATGAATGTGCACAGTAAACTTTCTTTCAACATGTTATGGATATGCATGTCTGATTGTGGTAGAATAAAAACCATAAAGATTTCAAGGAGTCTTTCAGATGAATGCAGAAAAGTTTACTGAAAAAACGGTTGCGGCCTTGTCGGCCGCGCAAGAAATGGCCCGTACTCGGGAACATTCCGAGTTGGGGTTGGCGCATGTGTTGTTGGCATTGTTGGAACAGCCGGAGGGTCTGGTGACTCCGGTACTGTCCCGTGCGGGCGCGGATGTGCCCGGATTGAGGGAAAGTTTGACACGGGAACTGGAGCGATTGCCCCGGGTGGCGGGCGAGGCCGTGCAGCGGGGCATGAGTCGGGAGGTGCGGGAGGTCCTGGATGCCGCCGAGAAGCATATGCGGCGGATGAAAGATCAATATTTGAGTACCGAACATCTTTTGTTGGCGATTCTGGAGCAAAAAACGGGGCCGGTTCCCGAATGTCTGCGCCGTCATGGCGTGGATCGTGCCGCCGTTGAAACCGCAATTCAATCCATGAGAGGAAAACAAACCGTGAGCGATCCCCATCCCGAAGACAAATACAATGTGCTTGAAAAGTACGGGCGCGACCTGACGAAGGACGCCCGGGAGCAGAAGCTCGATCCGGTCATCGGACGCGACACCGAGATCCGTCGGGTCATCCAGGTTTTGTCCCGCCGCACCAAGAACAATCCGGTGCTCATTGGCGAGCCGGGGGTGGGCAAAACCGCGATCGCCGAAGGGTTGGCCCTCCGCATTGTCGCGGGGGACGTGCCGGAAAGCTTGAAAGACAAGCGGGTCATCGCCCTCGACATCGGCTCCATGCTGGCAGGCGCCAAATACCGCGGGGAGTTCGAGGACCGGTTCAAAGCCTTCATCAAAGAGGTGATGGACGCCGAAGGCGAAATCGTCCTGTTTATCGATGAGCTGCACACGCTGGTGGGCGCGGGCGGCGCCGAAGGGGCGGTGGATGCCTCGAACATGATCAAACCGCCCTTGGCCCGGGGGCAGTTGCGCTGTATTGGCGCCACCACCTTGGACGAATTCCGCAAACACATCGAAAAGGACCCGGCCTTGGAGCGCCGCTTTCAGCAGGTGTTGGTGGACGAGCCGACGGTGGAGGACACCATCGGCATCTTGCGCGGACTCAAGGAACGCTACGAGGTTCACCACGGCGTGCGCATTCAGGATGCGGCCCTGGTCTCCGCCGCCACCTTGTCCCATCGCTATATTTCCGACCGTTTTCTGCCCGACAAAGCCATTGACCTCGTGGACGAGGCCGCGTCGCGGATTCGCATGGAAATCGATTCCAGGCCCACGGAAATCGATGAAGTCGAGCGCCGGGTGACGCAATTGGAAATCGAACGGGAAGCGTTGCGCAAAGAGAAGGACGACGACTCCAAGCGCCGGCTCCAAGAGTTGGAATCCACCTTGGCCGAACTGAAAGAGCGCAGTGCCGGCATGAAAGCCCATTGGCAGCAGGAAAAGAAACTGATTGGCGACATTTCCGCTTTGGGCGAAGCCCTGGATCTGCTGCGCGCCCAGGAAGCACAAGCCAAACGGGAGAATGACTACAGTAGGGCCGCGGAAATTCTCTACGGCAAAATCCCCGCCACCGAAAAACAATTGGAGGCGGCCAAAGCGGAGCTGGCCGAATTCCAAAAAGAAAAAAGCATGCTCAAACAGGAGGTGGACTCCGAGGACATTGCCGAAATCGTTTCCATGTGGACGCATGTGCCGGTCAGCAAATTGTTGCAGGGTGAGCGCGAGAAACTCCGGAATATCGAGGAAAATCTCCGCAAGCGCGTGGTGGGGCAGGACCGGGCCGTGGAAGCCGTGTCCGCCGCCGTGCGTCGGTCGCGTTCCGGCTTGCAGGATCCGAATCGTCCCATTGGCTCCTTTATCTTCCTTGGACCCACCGGCGTCGGGAAAACCGAGCTGGCCCGGGCCTTGGCAGAGTTTTTGTTTGATGACGAGCAAAACATGGTTCGCATCGACATGTCCGAATTCATGGAAAAACATGCCGTCAGCCGCCTGGTCGGGGCCCCTCCCGGATATGTCGGCTATGACGAAGGCGGATATTTGACCGAGGCCGTGCGCCGCAAGCCGTACAGTGTGCTGTTGTTCGACGAAATCGAAAAAGCCCATCCCGATGTCTTCAACATCCTTCTGCAGGTGTTGGACGACGGACGCCTGACCGATGGTCACGGACGCACCGTGGATTTCACGAACACCATACTGATCATGACCTCCAACATTGGCGGGGCCCTGATCCACGAACGTTTGGGACAGCTTGATCCCGATGACACCACCGGATTCGACAAGCTCGAAAACGAGGTGTTTCTGGAGCTACGGCGTCAGTTCCGTCCCGAGTTTCTCAACCGCGTGGACGAAACCATCGTCTTCCACAGCCTGCGACCGGACCAGCTCACCCACATCGTGGAGTTGCAATTGGCGCGGGTCGCCCGTTTGCTCAAGGATCATCGCATTGAATTGACCTTGAGTGACGAAGCCCGGGAATTGCTGGCCAAGTTCGGATACGATCCCGCCTTCGGGGCGCGCCCCCTGAAACGCGCGATACAGAAACTCGTCGTCGACCGACTCGCCGAAGAACTGTTGGACGGCCATATCACCGAAGGCCAAACCCTCCGCGGCGAGCTGGACCCGGAGAACGCCGAGCGATTGGTTTTTCAGGTGACGTCCGATGTAGGATGAGGGTTGTTGGTTTCCGGTTGAATGTTGAATGTTAACTTTTCCCGGGGTGTGGAGAGCCTCGTGAAACTCGGCCCTCCACACCCCGGGCTAAGACCGTTTGCCACTCCGGGGCATCTTCACCATTGTCCCCAGCTTTGTCTGAAACTTTGCCCTACATGGCCATCCCTAATCCTAATCCTAATCCTAATCCTACTCCTAATCGTAATCGTAATCCCAATCGTACTCGCACCCCAAGACCCAACCTGCTTACAGATCTCGCGCATTTAGAATTTTCCGACCGTCGGAAGGAATTTTTTCGAGTGTTCCGAGCCTCGGAAGAAGTTTTTTCTGGTGTTCCGAGCGTCGGAAAACTCGGTTTTGGCACGATTTTGCCAAAAATCGACAGAATATTTGACATCCGCCGTTCCTATGGCAAAGGCAAGCGCATGAGTCGCGTTATCAATATCCATCACGAACCCGACACGGGATCCCGCTTGCCCGAGATCCGGGTCGAACATCCGCTCACCCTTGTCATTTTTGGCGGCACCGGGGATTTGACCCGTCGCAAACTTCTGCCGGCGCTGTATGCCTTGGCCACGGAGAAGCGGATGCCGGAAGCCTACCGCATCGTGGGGTGCGGACGGCGGGACTACACTTCTGAAAGCTATCGCGATGAAATGCTGGAGGAAATCAAGCGGTTCCGTCGGGTCGAGGGGTCCGACGCGGATCTCAAGGCGTTTGTGGAGCGCATCGATTATTTCAAGGGCGAGTTGGACGATTCCGAGGCTTATGACAAGCTGAACAAAACCCTGTCCGACAAAAAAGCCTATCCGACCAACCGGTTGTTTTATCTCAGCACTTCTCCCGAGTTTTTCGGGCCCGTGATCGGGCACTTGAAAAAATCCAAGCTCATTTATTCGGCCTCGGACCCTGACAAATGGAGCCGGGTGGTGATTGAAAAACCTTTCGGACGCGATTTGGAAAGCGCCCTGGCGTTGAACCGCGAGGTCTTGCGTCTGCTGAACGAATCCCAAGTGTATCGCATCGACCATTATCTCGGCAAGGAAACCGTGCAGAACATATTGTCGTTTCGCTTTGCCAACACCATTTTCGAACCGTTGTTCAACAACCGTTTCGTGGACCACATTCAGGTGACCGCCAGCGAAACCGTGGGCATGGAATCGGGGCGGGGGGCTTATTTTGATCAGGCCGGCTCGCTGCGCGATATGATGCAGAACCATTTGACCCAATTGCTGTGTCTGGTGACCATGGAGCCGCCCAGCGGTTTGGCTTCGGACGCGGTTCGCAACGAAAAAGTCAAGGTCCTGCAAAGCATCCGGGTGCCCAAGTTGGACGATGTGGCCAAAAACATGGTGCGGGCCCAGTATGCGGCGGGTCAGGTGAATGGCAAACGCGTTTCCGCTTATGTGGACGAGGAGCGCGTCCCCGGCGATTCGCGGACCGAAACCTATGTGGCGGCCAAATTTTTCATCGACAACTGGCGTTGGTCCGGCGTTCCGGTGTTGTTGCGGACCGGCAAGCGCATGGCCAAAAAGCAAACCAGCATTACCGTACAATTCAAAAAACCGCCCATGCGTCTGTTTCGGACCGTGGCCTGTTCGGATGATATTTGCGATTTGACCGAAACCCAGCCGAACGTCCTGACCTTCCGTATTCAACCCGACGAAGGCATTTCCCTGCATTTCGCCACCAAACGTCCCTCCATGCATATGGTGGTGGAGGATTCCGAATTGAATTTCGGGTATGCGGACAACTATCGGGGAACGCTGCCCGAGGCCTATGAACGCTTGCTCATGGACGTGATGCGCGGGGACGCCACTCTGTTCACCCGTTCGGACGAAGTGGACGCGGCCTGGCAAATCATGGACCCGATCCTCAGAGGATGGAAAGAACGGGACGTCTCCATTCCCTTGCATTTTTACGCCCCCGGCTCTTGGGGACCACTGGCCGCCGACCAGCTCTTCCAAAACGAAACCGGCCACTGGCGCAACGAGTAACTAAATTTGGCCGTTCATTGGCTGATGTTTCACATGTTCCTGAAGCCGTGAGATCTTTGCTTTGAATCCGCACAATCTCATGGGCTACAAGGGATTCTCGGGAATACTCGACAGACCGCAAGGGTATGCCTCGATTCCCGACAATTCCTTTCGCTCCATGATCTTGCACGCCTTCTTTGCAAATATCTCACGGATTCAGGATGTTTGGAAAAACCCGGTTCGATCAATCATGAAGGTGTGTTTAAAAACTTACCCCTAGACCCGCCGTAACACCGAACGCTTTCGCTTCCCAGTCATAATCTCCCGTAATGGGTCCAAACAGGGTACTTGACGTTTGGGTGCCATCCGCATCCCAGTACCGCATGTAGCATTTGATAAAATACCCAACCCCGTTTTTACCGACGTGCGTAAATCCAAAATGAATGTTTAGCCCGCTTCCATCCAGACTCAACGTGCTGTATGAACCGCCGCCAAATGAATCGGAGCCGCTGATTTCCCGATCAGCGATCATGGCCACAAAAACTTCACCCCCCGCGTAAAAAACGGTTTGGGGCGTTATCGCAATATCGATATCGATGCCAACGGTCGGTCCGAGCCAGAGATAATTATAATCCGCTGACACGCTTGCGCGTGTAAATCCGTCCGCACCCGTAAACCCGGAGCGTTCAAGTTTAAAGCTGTTGAAATCCATCTTGCCCCCCACCACGGGTCGGATTCGAAATGAATCACCGAGATTGAGATTGTATCCAAGTTTGAACACCGAGCCGATTAAGAGTCCAGAATCATAATCCAAATCCTCATTTTGGGAAACCCTCCTCGATCGGGTTCCCGTGGTATCCCGCACAACTGAACTCCCGCGGTATTCGGCTTTCGCATTCCCGGAAAACCCAAAATCAGCACCGACTTTGAAAAACCAAGGTTCACCATTGGACACATAATGCAGCGTGGTGACCAGAAAAGTGGCCGTATCCGTTTGGGTAATATTATTCATGGTTCCGGAACCTTGTTCAAAGCTGGTGATCACATGTTCCGTCTTTTGTAGTCCGACTCCAAATGAGAGCCCTTTGATATGAGGGTATTCGTTCTGAGGGTGCTGCCCATAAGCCATATGAATGAAAATCCAGCTAACGAACAACGAAATGCTTATGACTTTTTGCATGTTTCCTACTCCTTTTCACGTAATGGCATTCTGTTCAGAAACCAGTACATATGATATATGATTGCAATAGATTCCAATCATTAGGCCATATCAGAGACATTGATCACACTGTAAGTGCCAGTACCTATGATTAAAATCGACGAACGGGATTGGTTTCCCTTATATCTCTTAATTAACATTATAGGTTGTGCATGAAAAAAATGGCAAGAAGTTTTTATGATTTTTTGATAAAATGAACCAAAGGTGTATGCTCCCCCAAACCCTACCTCAGGAGTTGTTGGAACTGCTGCCATCTGGAGATGTCGGTGAAGCGGGGATCTTCGCGAAGTCGGTTTTGGGTGGCGAAGCGGTCTCGGCGCAGGGCCTCGAGTAGGTAGTCGAAGGTTTGCTGGAAGTCCTCGTCGGATAGCGCCATGGCCGCGAGGTCGAGGACGGGTCTGATTTCCTCGGGTTGGCTGCGGGCCCAGGCGATGAGGGCCCGTTGGTAATAATCGCGGTTTTGAAATTCCCGCATGAGGGCGGCGATGACGGGATAAAAGGCGGGATCGAGGCCTTCGATGCCGAGAAGGAGGTTCACGGCATCTTCCATGGGTTGGATTAAATCCAGTTCACCGTATAGATGGACCAGATCTAGGGTGAGGTTGGCTCCGGGCCGCTCGTCCCAGGCTTCTTCGGTGGCCTTCAGGCGTTCGTGGACGGTTCGCAGTTGCGCGAGGCGTCTGGAATAATGCCGCAACCACGACGATGTGGGGTCAAAAGCCGCGTAGCGGGTCACGACGGCGGCGGCTTCGTCGAAGCGCAGTTGGCCCTCGTACATGCGGGCGAGTCGGTCGGAAACTTCGGGACTGCGGGGGAAAAGCCGTTCCGCTTGCAGGTATGCGGCCTCCGCTTCCGGATACCAGCCTTGTTCCGCGTAAACCCCGGCGATATTGCCGCGGAGTTTGGAGAAAATTTTACGGGCCATGAGATCGCGGTGAAAGCTTTGGCGGCGTTCGGAGACGGGCAAGTGGGTTTCCAAGAGGGTCTCCTTGTACCAGGTCCAGAATTCGCGGTCGCGTTGCATGTCCTCGTTGGTGAGTCGCACGGGTTCGCTTTCCAGCTTGAGTACGAGACCGTGGGGACGGAGGCGGGGCATCATCCAGGGAATGGGGTAGGATTCCTCGACGTAGACGGCGTGGTCATGCTGATTGCGCTCGGCGATTTTGCGGGCGAGGTGGAAGTTGATGAAGTTGACCTGATCCACGCCGCGGACGGCGAGGTTGTCCCCGCTTTCCATGAGGGCGGCGAAGTCCACGGGGTTCCAGATGCGCAAGTGGTGGGCGTAGGCGCGGAAGGCGAGGCTGCTGTCGAGGGCGGAGGGTATGAAGATGTCGTCGCCATACAAATCCCGCATGGAATCCAGATAGGTGGAATCGGCGAGAGCGTTTTGGGTGAGCAAAAACACATCGGGCCGCATGTGGGCGCTGAAAAGCATGTAGGTGGGCACGAAGCGTCCGGGGTCGGTGCCGCCGAAGAGGATGGCCTTTTGCGCCAGTTCGGGCGGGTAATCGAGATCGGGGGGGAGCCGATGGAGTCCGCGCAGGGCGGCGGTCTGTTCTTCGCGGGAGAGGGCGCGAAAGGCGCCGAGCATGGCGTATTCTTCGACCTGTCTGCGGTGGGTGTCGGTGAGGTCGGGGAGTTGGTCGAGCACGCCTCGACGAAAGTCCCGACGGGACAGGGGTTTCTCCTCGGAAAGGGTCAGGGCGAGGTCGAGGGTTTCGTCGGGGAGGTTTCGCGCCCGGAGTTGGGTGATCGCCCAAGGGGTGAGTCGGGCCTTGGGGTCGTCGTGGAGGTACAATTCATCGAGGAGAATGCCGTTCATGCCCCGGAGGATGTGGTTGCCGAAACGCCAGCCGAAATCGTGTCCGCGTTGTTTGGAACTGCCGACAAATTCCAAGTGTCGGGGGTCGCGGGCGTCTTTGTGGATCGGGAAAACCAAGAACAGCAGGGCCAGGGAAATGCCGCCCACCCGCAGGGTCATGGTTTTGGGGAGGATCGCGTAAACCCACAAAATCAGAAAAAAGCCGCCCATGGCCATCCAGAGGGCGTAAAAGACGTGGGCCTGCACGTATTGCACCCGTTTGACGAAGAGGTCGTTGTGGTTGAGTTCGGGCCATTGAATGATGAGGAACACCACGGTGAGGAAAAACATGGCGATGAGGGTGCATTGGAACCAGGCGCGGCTCCGGGCATCCAACCGGTGGAAACACAAGAGCGGCAAAAGGCCCAGGAGGGCGAGGGGGATGTTGCGTTCCGGGGGCGGCGGTTCCCGTCCTTCGGGATCGGGGGGATGTCGCGGAAATTGCCAACTGAACTGACTGGCGATGGAGGTCTTCCAGGCGGGATCGTGGAAATAGGCGCCCAATTGTCGGATGAAAAGGGTGCGCCGGCGATGTTGATCGAGCAATTCGCGTTCGTTGCCCGCTTCGAGCATGTCCACGGTGGGTTTCATGGACATGCGGTGGCCGATTTCGCGAAAATTGTCAGCCACCTCGAACCGTGCGTATTGTCCGCGGGTGACGGCCCGGAGGAATCCCTGGGTCGTGCGCGCGTAGCCCCAGTTCATGGGGGGATTTTGTTCGGAGGCGATGGGCATGAACAGATGGAAGCCGAGGCCGAATCCCCCCAAAAACAGGATCATGAGCATTTTCCGCAAGCCGGGCAGGGTTTTTCCGGGAGAGAAAATGACGACCAGCGAAAAGACCAGCGCCAAGGCGGAATATCGTAAAAAGAAATTCATGGCCTCGGGATCATCGATTCGCGCGTACTGCCGGGCTTTGTAGGTCAAGAACAGGCAGATGAACAAGCCGCCGAGGAAGAGCCCGGCTTTGAGAATGGTTTTTCGTCCCGAGGCGGCCACGCCGGCAATGAGAAAGAAGACCAGAAACAGCAGGGCTTGGTGATTGGTGAGGCCCAGGGCGAACAAAAAGGCAATAAGGTAAAGGGTGCGGTCGTAAGGGCGGTGAATGTAGTCAAAGACCAGCAGCATGATCAGGGCGATGAAAAACGCGTTGAGGCTGTAGACTTCGATCATGACGGATTGCGACCACATCAAGGGCGTGAAGGCTAGCAGCAGTCCTCCGCCCATGGCGCAAAGCACATCCAGCCCGGCGGCGCGCACGGCCCGGGCCAGTCCTTCCTTTCTGGCGGTCAGGGCCAGGAGGGTGTCGCCCAGTGCGCACAATCCCATGGCCGCGAGGGTGAAGACCAATGCCAGGGGCAGAACCAGAACCGGGGAGGGGACGGTGACATGCGACCAGGCGAAAAAATACGCGGTGCCGGACACGCATGCGCCCATGAAGATGGGTCCGAAATTTTCAGGCGCGGGAAGGAAACGGAAGCGCCAAGGAGCCAGTTTTTCGGTTGGCGGCAGGCACCGCAACAGGGTGATGAGCGCAAACCCGGGAAGAAGCCATTGAAGCAGGTTGGTTCCGATGTCCGGGGTGGCGTGGACCAGCAGGGCCAGCAAAAGGCCGGTGCCCAAACCGATGCCCCAGGCGGGGGCAAAGATGCTCAATCGGCTGCGTCCGGGCGCGAGCCCTTCGGAAATCATGCGCAGGGATTTGCACAGCAACATGGCCAGAAGACCGCACGCCAAGGCCCCGAAAAAGGCGCTGCAAAAGGCTACGCCCCAGGCGGGATTGGGGTGACCCCGAAAGTGGACGGCGTGGAAGATCCATTGGAAAAACCAGGCGAAAAAGGTCCAAAGCGGATAACCCGGCGGATGCGGTACGCCCATCCAGTCCGCCGCAACCGCGAATTCCCCGGCGTCCTCCAGGGTGACTGAAGGGGGCAGGCTCCAGACATAGACGCCGAGAACCGCGACAAAGGTCAGCGCAAAGGCCACGAAATCGCGGCGTGCCCAAAAAGCGCGGGGCGGGGGCGTGGAGAGCGGACCCGATGCGGTCATGGGGTTGACTTCAACGACGTTCGTTCAGCCGACGAATGGCGAAGATGGCGCGAACGAAGGTGATGCAGCCGAAGATCATGATGAAACCGTAACCGATGACATGTCCGCGGCTCATTTCAGGTCCGCCTTCCGAGGGGGCGCGGAGGCCGTTGAGGCGGTTCATGGCGAAGACGGCGAGAATCACCGAGAGTACGGAGATGACCATGAGGAGTTGCTTGCGTTTTTTGGAGTCGAGGTTCATGGAGGGTCCTTAGTAGAGAGGCAACAGAAAACCGGTGAGAATGCCCACGGCCATGCCGGCGAAGACTTCCAGGCGGGTATGGCCGAGGAGTTCGGCCAGCTTTTGTTGGGAAAGATGATGTTGGTGCAGAAGTTCGTCCACGATTTGGTTGAGAATCTTGGCCTGCTCGCCGGCGGCGCGGCGTACGCTTTGGGCGTCGAACATGACAATGACCGCAAAGAGGACGGCCACGCCAAAGACCGGGGAGGCGATGTTGGTGCTGCGGCCCACGCTGGTGGCCAGGGCGCAGACGCTGGCGGAATGCGCGGAGGGCATGCCGCCGGTGCTCACGAAATAGGTGAAGTCCAGTTTGCGGTGTTTCACCCATTCGGTACAGAATTTGATGAATTGGGCGATGAGCCAGGCCAGAAGCGCGGCCATGATGGCGTGATTGCGGTGAATCATTTAGCGTTTCACCCGGGCATTGCCCTTCCAAATGCTCCAAACCTGTTCTTCGTCGGCGGGCTGGCCGTAATCGGTCAGCAGGGTGGCGGCGAGGGCGCCGCTGGCCCAGCCGAACTGAATCCATTTTTCCGGTTCCCAGCCCCGGAGAATGCCGTACAACATGCCGCCGACAAAGCCGTCGCCGCCGCCAATGCGGTCCTGCACGTAGATTTCGCGGGGTTCGACCACATGCCAGTCGTTGCCCACGGCCATGATGCCGCCCCAAAGGTGGGTGCCCACGCTCACGACTTCGCGGAGGGTGGTGGCGAACACGCGGGTGTTGGGGTAGGTGGACTGCGCGTTGCGGATCATGCCTTTGAAACTGTCGATTTTTTGGGCCAGCCCTTCGCCGCCCGCTTCCGGACCTTCGACGCCGAGGCAGAGTTGGAAATCCTCCTCGTTGCCGATGAGAATATCGGTCACGCCCGCGATTTCGTGAAAAATGCCGCGCAATTCCTCGTCGCGTCCTTTCCAGAACGAAGCCCGGTGATTCAGGTCGAAAGAAATCAGGGTGCCGTGTTTTTTGGCGGCCCGGGCGATTTCGAGGCAGAACTGTCCGGTTTCAGGGGACAGGGCGGCGATGAGGCCGGAGAGGTGTACGATTTGCACGCCTTCTTCGCCGAAAATGCGCTCCAAATCAAAATCCGAAGCTTTGAGGGTGCGACCGACTTCCCCGGCGCGGTCGTTGTGGACCCGGGGACCGCGGGAGCCGCTGCCGGAGTCGGCCAAATTGAACTGATGCCGATAGCCCCAGGGATCGCCCTGGGGAACGGACGGGCCTTCCACGGTGATGTGGCGGGAGGCGAGGTTGTCGAGAATCAAGCGTGAAATGGGGCTGCCTTCGACGAATTTGCTGAGGACCTTGACGGGAAGGCCGAGATAGGAGGACACGCTGACCACGTTGGTTTCGGCGCTGGTCACCTGCATTTGCAGGGTGGTGGCGGTATGGAAGGGCTGTCCGTCCGGCGGGGTGAGGCGCACGCCCATGCTGGTGGCAGTGCTCAGGGCGAATTTTGCATCTTTGCGTAGGGATAAGGTCATAAGAGAAAAATGGGGTTGAAATTGGAATTCGATACTCAAGGTCTATGTGCAATTTTGAGACGAATTCCAAGATCAAAGCGGGAAAATCCGACGGCAGCGGTGTGAACCATCGCAAACGGTATCGCGGCCCCCGTGGAGGATCCGTTCAGACTCTGCGGCGGTTTGCAAACCAGGCCATGGACAAGGTCAGTGCCGTGAGGCCCAGCATTGCGGGCTCAGGTATGACAATCAATTCTGATAATTCTTCAGTGATTTGCGCGAATTTGTTTGTGGCCAGAATCACGTCCTGAAATCCGGGGCCGTCGGATCCGGAATTTCCAGTGATACTGGTTAAGGCCCAGAATTCAAATTGATTGGACCTGTAGGACGGGGCGATGTTGGCCGTTGAGATTTCATCCAAATAGCTTTGGGCCAAGGCAATGGCATCATTCCGAAATGCGGGGTCACTGCCTCCGGCTTGGGTCGGAACAAAGTTCCAGCCGTTCGTATTGGATAGACTCAAATCGGTGTCATGGGTCACCTCCCATACGGCCAATTGGAAGGCGTGCAGTTCAATTTGGTTCCATTCGGTCAGGGATTCGGAAATGTAGTGTTGATCAAAGAGATACGCCAGGCGGGCGGCACGATGAACGCCAATCCCATTGTTGGGAATTCCGGCGCTGGCCGTTCCGCTGGATCCACCGTGACCCGCCGCCAATCCACGCAGGGGAGCGGCCTTGAACGTGTAGGTGCTCGTTGAAATGGGCTCCTGTAGCTCACTGCAAAACGCCGCGATCGGTCCAATGTTGAGGGGGGTGCCATCCACGTCGTTGATCGTGATCTCAAACCCGATCACAAACCGGCTTTGCGCCGCCGTGTCTCCGACCACATAGTCCGTGTAATTCATGCCCGAGTCTATGCTGGTGTTGAGGTTGAGCGTGAAAGTGACATCTGACGGGTTTTGTTGGGCTCCCGCCAACATGCCGAAGGTCAAGAAGATGGAAAAAATCATGACACGGACGTTTTGGAGTTGGACGGGTAAATTCGTATTCATGGGGATATCTTTGGGTGTCGGTACGGTTTTAAAAACAATACGAACCTTATTAAACAGACGTACGGTACTGTCAATACGAATATTACATATATTATAAAATTACGATAACGTCCTTGGATTTGCCAATGAATGTGCGCGCATGAGCTGCCCAAGCTGCCCTTTAGACACAAATTCTTCAGGACACGAGCTGAACATCGTTCCGTTTGATCTGAGGATCGGATCGATAAAGCTTCCCGTCCTCCGGTCAAATCCACGGCTATTTTTTGAACAGGAGGACGCGGAGGGCGCAGAGGGAAATGGCGGTGGATTTGCC
>JAFIGC010000241.1 GCA_020831635.1 Verrucomicrobiota bacterium
TCTGTGCGGACCTTCAGCCCGCATCACGCCCAGGGGCGACGGAAACCCGGCCCGTCCACGTGGCCCGCTCGCGCGGTCCCCTGTGGACGGACCGGGCTGGTATCGCCTCGGATCCCGCGACTGCGGGACCCGAAATTTCACAATTCCGACCGTCGGAACGCCCGTAAAACCGTTTTCCGATCTTCGGAACAGGCTGTCCGCCACGGGAAAAAACACCTCACATGCCCTTCTTTCCCATTGGCTTTCCCGGCGGATTGCATTAGAACTGTACCCATGAAAGCCGACCTCATCAAACGCTGTGTGCGGGCCCTGGCGGAAGCCGGGGACGGGAATTTTGACGGTCTTTGCGAGCAACTCATCCAGAAGAACAAGACCAGGGGTTCCCATCAAAATGGGTGACAACGTCCAACCGTACTCCGCTCCGCAGATCCCGATCCGCAAGTTGGATTGGGAGGGGATGATTCCGCGTTTGGGGATGGCCCAAGCGGCGGTTGCTCGGTTTGATGGCATACTTCAGGCGATGATCAATCCCGAGTTGTTGTTGTCCCCGCTGACAACGCAGGAGGCAGTGTTGAGTTCCCGCATCGAAGGCACACAGGCCAGTTTGGAGGACGTCCTTCAGTACGATGCGGATCCGCGAAAGGATGCGGAGCGGAAAGATGATATTGCGGAAGTGCAGAACTACCGGAACGCTTTGCGGGAGGCGGTGGGGTATCTCAAAAAAACCGGTTTTACGGAGGCGAACCTGCTGAAGGTTCACCGGACCTTGATGAAGGGCGTGAGGGGGGAGGGAAAACAACCGGGCCGGATCCGCCGCACCCAGAATTATATCGGCTACCGCGGGGATCCTATTGAGAAAGCGATTTTCATTCCTCCCGCACCCGGGGTTTTGCAGGAGGCGCTGCCGGAATGGTTCGACTTCATGGAGGCCACACAACAGGACAGCATTGTGCAGACGGCCCTGGCGCACGCCCAATTCGAGTTGCTTCATCCCTTTCTGGACGGGAACGGGCGGGTGGGGCGAATGCTGATTCCCCTGCTGTTCCATGCAAAAGGATTGATCTCGGCTCCCACTTTTTACATCAGTGAATATTTTGAGGATCACAGAACGCAGTACTATGACCGCCTGGCCGGGATTTCACGGGCGGAAGACTGGCAGGGTTGGGTGGATTTTTTCCTGGAGGCCGTGGTGGAACAGGCGGAACGCAATACCAGCAGGGCTATTTCGATCCTGCGGCTCTACAATGCGATGAAGGATGAGATCAATCGCATCACCCGATCCCAATACGCCTTGCAAACGCTGGACTCGCTATTTGCCGCGCCTTTTCTCACGGCCAGTGATTTTCGGGAACGCACGGGGCTGGCGAGGCGCACAGCATATGACATCCTGGAGGAACTGCAAAAACACCGGATTTTGATGGAGCACCGACCCGGCAAGGGTTCGCGGCCAGCCATTCTGGTTTTCAAGGCATTGGTGGAGATCACGGAGGCGAAACATGCCTAAGGCGCGTAGCAAACGAGAAGGTCCAGATATGCGGCCCGCCGCACACAATCAATTTTGCGTGCGACACACCGCACGCAATCCTGTTTGTGTGCGGTACGTGGGAGAAATGGGTCAGTGCATTTTAACATTGTCCGCAAGACACATTTCTTGTTTTCCTTGAGAAGGCAGTGCCCCCCTTCTGTTGGCGACCCAGGCACCGATATCCGGCACATCCGCCCAGGCCTTGGTTCCCAGTTCCACGGCGCGGTTAAATTCCTCCTCGTCAAAAGCTGCTTTTCCGGGCTGGGCATCCAAACGGGTGGCTTTTTCAGCCGAATCCGCGAAACCGGGATCGGAAGAAGCACTCTCCCCGTCCCTCTTGCCTTCCAAGGCGAATGCCACAGATTGTTTGTTTTCTGCCATACTCGAATGTAACCCTAAACCATGGGAGAAATCAAGCATCCGTTTTTCTCCTGAACGCCGAATCGCTGGGGCGGAGGGGAAGACGGGAGCGCCGGTCTCCGCACCGGCAGGGCACAAGGGGTCTTCTCCGCCGCTTTGCCTCCTTCGCACCGTCCTTTCAACGTTCGAAGTTCAACGTTCGATGTTCGAAGTTCGGTTTTTTTATACGCCCCCCCCAAGCCCACAAAGCGGCAGCTCTGGTCGTTCCTCCCGACGCTACCGCACTCCAAAGACGCTACGCGTCCGCGCGTGGAGAGCTGTGGAGGCATGTTGGTTAAGCACGGATCAGGATGAAGCGGTTATTCGACAATGTGCCCCCACCTCAGATAAGGCGGGGACGCGGAGCGTCTTTGGACTGCGTGTAGCGAGCTTGCGAGCTGCCGCTTTCCAGAACCTGCGACCTCTGCCGATGCGGATGACATTGAAATCCCCGGATCCATCAGGCGACGCTACGCGGCGCACATCCGCTCGCGCAACCGACTCCGTGGATTGAAATCCACGGCTATGCGTCGGCCCGTCGCTACGCAACGCAGAGTTGCAAATTGCCATCCCGTAATCCCGCTGAATGTGGGCTGGCGGAGCACCTTCAGCACAAGACGGAATTTCGGGACGGAAGCGCTCCATCCTTCACACGACACCAACCGAAGATGCGTATTCACCGCGGCAACGGCGGAACCCAGGTTGTCGCGTAGCGACAGTCCCACGCCTAGCCATGGGTTTCAACCCATGGAATCGGGTCAAAAAAAGGGATTTCCGTCGCGTAGTGACGGCTCACGGACCTGGGGGTTTCAACCCCCTCTCTTCCGACCGTCGGAACGCCCGCAAAACCGTCTTCCGATCCTCGGAACGCTCGTCTGCCGCCTGGAAAAGCGCTCTAAACCCTATGACGCGTCCTGACACAAGCCAGGGACGGAATCATTCATCGGGTTTTCCGTACTCTCCATCGGGTTCACGGGCCACGAGCGGATCGCTTTGAGCTGCTGCACGTTTTGCATTCTTTTCGCGTTCCCGTAACTGGGCCACCAGGGTTTTGGCATCGTATCCGGCACGTTTTGCGATGGCATCACGCGCTTCCCAGATTCGTTCTAATGTCGGGTCTTTCACAGAAAGGACTCCTTTTACACCAGCACTTCGATGCCTTTGCGCTCCACGAGGTCCAACAGCTTTTTAGATGCTCCCGCAGGCTTTTTCGTGCCCTGTTCCCATTTTCGGACGGTGGAGGGGCTGATATTGAGCACTGCGGCAAACGCGGCCTGGCTGAGGTGGTTTTTGCGCCGAAGGGATACAATACGATCCGCTGAATAGTCATGGACTTCGGGCAGGCAAAGAGTCTCGATGGTTTTCATCGTGATGTCATCGACAATCCCGCTCTTGTTTAGATCAGTCACGGTGTTCTGGATGGAATCGACAATTGATTTTCTCATTTTGTTACCTCTTTGAAGTCTCCGTTTTTTAGGGCGGTTGAAATCTGCTCGGGGGTGAGTCCAGTCAATATTTTCGCAAAAGCTTTTAAGGCTTTGAGTTCTTTGGGTGTAAGGTTGTCGGTTTCATTCTTTGCGAAACCGTGGATAAAAATAGCGATTTGCTCCTTCTTAAAGCATACAATCGTTCGCCCGCTCCCCCGTTTCCCCTGCCCTTGAAAAGAGATTCTTTTCTTGTACAAGTGGCAACCGAGGTTGGCTTCACAGGTGCCTTGTCTGACTTCCTCCAAAGCGGCTTTCAATGCGCCGGGCTCTATGGATTGATTTGACACCCATTTGCCGAACTGTTTTGTCATGAGGTCTTTCACAGGCCCACTATAGCACTCGGTGCCACAGTTGGCAATAGGGAATTCCGGAAATGATCGATATTCGACGTTCGCTTTTTTCATTCCACCAATGCGGGGATTGAAATCCCCAGATCCGTCAGGCGACGCTACGCGGCGCACAATTTCTGTCGCAACCGGGCCCGTGGATTGAAATCCACGGCTATGCGTCGGCCCGTCGCTACGCGACGCAATGCGATGCGGTGTAATCACCGAAGCTCCACCGGAACCATTTTTGTCCCATTGCAAGAATTGCGGGCCAAAGGTCCGCGCCGATACCAGCCCGGTCCGCGGACGGGCTGAAGGTCCGTTTGCGGGCCGGGAATGTGTTTCCCCCATCCCCCACGCGGGCCAACGGTCCGCGCAAATCACCTACCTGCCACGGTTCCGGTGATCTGTGCGGACCTACGGCCCGCATCATTGCCGGGGCCGACAGAAACCCGGCCCGTCCACGTGTCCCGCTTGCGCGCTCCCCTTTGGACGGACCGGGCTGATATCGGCTCGGACCTACGGCCCGAAATTTCACGATTCCGACCGTCGGAACGCAAAAACAAACGGCTTCCGAGCCTCGGAACTGGCTGTCTGCGGACGGAAAAACCCCTCACCTGCCCTTCTTTCCCATTGGCATTCCCGGCGGATTGCGTTAGAATCGTATTCATGAAAGCCAGCCCCCAAGTTCCCGCATGTTCGGTGAATCCATGAACATAGTTGAAGTCATTTCCTTGATCAATCAAATGCAAGCTGACGGCGTAATCGAACGTTATGCCATTGGCGGTGCCGTGGGGGCCACATTCCACCTTGAACCCGTTTCGACACTTGATGTGGATATCTTTGTTGCCTTCCGGCATGAATCGGATTCCATATTCATTAACCCAAAACCCGTTTTTGATTATTTACTCGCAAACGGGGGGCAAATGGAAGGTGAATACGTGATGATCGCAGGATGGCCTGTACAAATCCTACCCCCCACCGGACCGCTTGTAGAGGAGGCCTTGTCCGAAGCCCTCGTCATTCCGGTGGGAAATATCACGGCGAGCGTATTCACCGCGGAACACCTCGCCGCCATAGCCCTTGAAGTCGGGCGAGCCAAAGACAAAGCCCGGCTCCTGCAGTTCATTGAAGCTGGAGTTCTTGACCCTGACCGCTTCCAAACCATCCTCCAGCGTCATCAGCTTGAAGACGCATGGATAAAATTCCAACGTCAATTTCTCACTGAATCGCCATGAACCACGATTTCACAGAAATCCTCGCCAGCAAACAAAAGTTCCGTCACGCCCTCGCCACCCGGGATATCACGGAGAAACTACGAATGCTCGACGCCCTTCGCGAAAGAGCCCTCCTTCTTGGCGCATACCCTTGCCAGTCCGTGAGGGTTCAAACCGTGGCAGAAGAATCTGCGGCATATTCCTCAAAGGCGTCCCGGAAATAAGTCCAGCATTTCCACTCCGTCCAACTTGCCCTCCAAGGCGAATGCCACAGGTTGTTTGTTTTCTGCCATTCCCCAATGTAAGCCTAAACCATGGAAGGAAAAGGGGTAAGCCCACAGAAAACAGACTTTTTTACAAACACTTGCAGACAAATTACTTTCAGGTCCTGCCCAGCCTCCATCGATTTGATTTTCCAGCACCTAAGATCAGTGTGAATCAGTGTGATCAGCCTCCGGCCCTGAGGGGCCTACGCCCCGGAGGGTGGTTGTATTCTTCAAAATGCTTCTCGAAAGGAGTCAAGCTACCGCTTTGCAGAGCTTTGGCCGTATGGCCGCGCCTTTTCGTTTGGCCGTGGCGAAAGCGGTAGCTTCGCGGTGCTCGCTACACGCACTCCAAAGCGGCTTCGCCGCGCTCGTTACTCCGGACCCGGGCACTCGATACCCCGAGCGTAGGATGGTTCGACGTTCGTTTTCCCTTCCACATTCCCCCCTTCGCCCCAGCCGATGCGGCGATCGGCGCTCCTGTCCCCATTGCCCCGCCCCTTCGACGTTCGATGTTCGAAATTCGGTTTTTTTATACGCCCCCCCCAAGCCCCCAAAGCGGCAGATCGGGTAGGAGGTCCCCCGAAGGGGACCGTCCTCCCACAG
>JAFIGC010000034.1 GCA_020831635.1 Verrucomicrobiota bacterium
TTGCTTACTTCAAAACATTCCAAAGCATGGCTCTCTTAGAAAAATCAGCCGTACGGAAAAGCCTCATGGAGCAATGGCGCGAACGCCTGGAGGAATTCCTCGACATCGAATTGAAGGAGATCGGCTGTTTGGGCGGCGGACGCCGGAAATTGAAGGGACGCATCGACATCGCCATCTTGCAAAGCCTGGTTCGCAAGGATGTCGTCGATGACCGGGTGGCCGAATACGGTCATGTGGTGGTCGATGAATGCCACCATGTCTCCGCAAGGAACTTCGAATTGGCGGTCCGGCGCGCAAAAGCCAAATACGTCACCGGGCTGACCGCCACGCCCACGCGAAAAGACGGGCACCAACCCATTATTTTCATGCAATGCGGACCCATCCGCCACCAGGTGGATGCCCGCCATCATTCCTCCACTGAAGCCCTGGAACGTCAGGTCATCGTCCGCCCCACTTCCTACTCCCCCATCAATCCGCTTTCTGAAAATTTGCGCACCGCCTTTATGGAGTTGATCGATCAGCTGACCGTGGACGCCCCCCGAAACCAAATGATTTGTGAAGAGATTGAAACCGCCGTCAAAGCGGGAGCCCATCCCCTGATCCTGACGGAGCGCACCGCACACATCCAGTTGTTGGCGGAAGAATTGAACGCGCGGGGATTGGAGACCTGTATTCTGCAAGGGGGCATGACCCGCAAGCTGACCCTGGAAACCTTCGAACGCCTGCGGGCGGACCCGAAAGACCATGCCCCCGTCTTGATTGCCACGGGCAAATTTGTCGGCGAGGGATTTGATCATCCCCCGCTCGACAGCCTGTTTTTGACCCTTCCCATTTCCTGGCGCGGCACCGTGGCCCAATATCTGGGCCGATTGCACCGGCAATACGAAGGAAAACACAAAGTGAAAGTCTATGACTACGCCGATCTGAATGTCCCCATGCTCGCGCGTATGTTCAACCGACGCTGCAAAAGTTACGAAAAGTTGGGCTACACCGTCCTCATGCCCGCCAGCGCCCTCCCCGGATGGCCTCCGGAGGTTCCCCTGCCCTTGGATCATGAATGGAAACAATCCCATGCCGCCAGCGTACAGCGTTTGGTGCGAGACGGAATCGCCACGCCGTTGGCCAAACTGTTCGTGGACACAACCTCCGTGCACGAGTTGAAAGAATTGAAAGACATCCAACGGGCAAGAAGCGCCGCCGAAGCCTTTCTCTTCGAACGCCTGCAAACGCTTCCCGAGACCCGGGATCGCTTTCGCCTCAATCACCGCCTCCCGATTCCCTTTCAGGGATACCCCCACATGGAAGTCGATTTTCTCTGCGTAGAGAAAAAACTCGTCATCGAACTGGATGGCCCCGAGCACTTCAACCGGGAAGAAGCTTATCGACGCGACCGCAAGAAAGACATGCTGCTCCAGGAAAACGGCTACCGAATCCTCCGTTTTCTCACCGGCGACTTGGGAAAGGAACTCAACATGGTCCTCGATACCATTCTACGGGCACTGGCACATGGAATTCGCTGAAATTCCAATCAAATAGGGCAGTGCATCGCATCGTGTTTGTTATTTGGGGTGCAAATTCGCATTCACGCGAATTATTTCCCTGGCATGTCAGTTTGAGAGAGGTAGGATTGAAAGTCACGGGGCTGATCGTGCAACCATTTTTCCGCGGAAGCGGTGTCGGAACGATTCCAAACGGCGTAGACCTCTTTGAAGATTTCCTCCCTTCCGGCGAGGGCGTCCTGACGATTGACCAGCCAGGCCATGGCTTCGGAGGGTTCGCGTTCCGCCCAGGTGACGAACATGAGGCGGAAGCCTTCTTCGTATCCCGCGATCTCGGTTGAATTCGCCTGAAGGGTGCTCCAAAGGGTGTCGGGATGCAATTGGTGACTGGGCGCGGTGAGGGCAAATACCCGCCAGGCCATGGTTTCATCGGATTGAACGAGAATGCCCGCCATCACGGGGGCCAGCATCCGGCGGAGGTCGTGACCGTCGGGTAATTCGGCGTAGGCCCGCAAGGCGGCGTCGGGATCCGTGCCCGCCCATTTGCGCATCGCCTCCAGTCCGCGTGACTTGCCGAGGGGGCCGGGAATGTGCATGGAGAGATGGAATGCGGTTTCCGCGTCCGATTCCATCCTGGCATCGGACAAAAGAGCGGCCAGATGCGGATCGGCGTTTTTCTGCTCCGGGGTAAATTCCTGATAAAACGCGAGGGCGTCTTGGGGATCCCGTTGGTTCCATGCGTTGAGGGCGCCGCGAAGCGCGGGTCTGCGGAAGGGGTGTTCAATGGGCAGTTCCAGGGCGGCATGCGCGGCGGCGGAAGGATCGTCTTGACGCCATGCCGTCCAAAGTACGACCCAAGCGCTGGTGTTGAACCCATCGGGGTCCGTCTCCAGCAAGCGGGAAAAGACCTCCGGGAAGGGTTCGGGTTCCATCAGGCGTGGAGAGCGTTGAGCGTTCAACCGATCCTCCGTACCGGTCTGTGGGACGCGTTGTTCGGCCCGCATTTCCCCCGGATGTTTTTCGGAAAGAGGGGTGTGCGCGGATGGTGCCCGCGGGTCAGGCAAGGGCGCGGTCTTTCCCGGCGACTCCGGTGGCGGAGGCGCGGCGGGACGCGGCCCCCGCTGAAGGAGGAGCAGCGCCCCGCCCAGGAGGACGCCGCCCGCGAGAACGGGCAACGTCTTGGGGCGGCGCGTCCCCGGGGATGACCGGGACTTTTTCATGGGGTGACGGGCACGAAACGAATGGCGTCGGCGATGACGAAGCCATTGGTACCGGCATTGGAGATGACCACGTGGCCGGTGAATCCGCTCTCGAAGGAGTAGGTCCCCAGGGTGTGCCAGATGCCTCCCCCGCTTTGCTGGTTGACCGTGACGGTTTCAGAACCTTCGGCGTGATGGATGGTGACCGGTACATTGCTGGCTCGGTTGGAGAAGGCGCTGTAGATGATTTGCACCTCGTAGAGCCCTTCGACCAGACCGGCCTGATAAATGACCGATCGCTGGCCTTTGTTGCTATCTCCATCGTGCAGATAATCCTCGCCGATGAATTGGCCGCCTCCGGTGAAGGTGCTGGTGGTCCATGTGCCGATCACTTCCACCACATCCTCGTCGGAATTGTCCGCCATCACCATGACCGGCACTGAACTTTCATGGAGGAAGCGGGACCCGGGAATGATTTCCCCCTCCCCTCCCTCAAAGGAGAAAAGAACTTCCTGGAAACCGTCCGGATCGTTGGTGAAGTACTCCACCCGGAAGGCGTGGTATCCGGGGAAAAGAAGGATATCCCCGGAGACTTCTTCATTTGGATCCAGACCGTCGTGCTCAACCACCAACGCATCTCCGATCCAAAGCCGAATGGTGCCCTTGCTCCGGGTGGTGAAGGTGTAAACCCCTTCTTCATCGACTTCCACGAAGCCCTCGAAAACAAAGGCATACTGCTGGTCGCGCAGACGCAGATCCAAGTCAATTTGCGGCGTGACCCCCTCTTCGACAGGAATCAGACTGTTGAATTCGGGCATCTCGCTCCAGGTCCCCTCGTAGTAAGCGTAGTGCAGACCGGATTGGGCCACCACCACGGTATCTGGTTCCCGTGGCGGTGGAGGTGTGGTCAAAGTGACCACATTGCTCGGGTCGGACACGCCAAAGTCGTTCAAGGCACGGACCCGGTACTGATAAGTGGTGGACCCTTCCGCAGTTTGATCGACAAAAGAGAACATCCCTTTCACGACATTGCCCACCGCGGTCCAGTCACCTCCATCTTGCGGGGCTCTCTCCAGCCGATACCCGTATTCCTGGTCACTGTTGTGTTGCCATTCCAGGGCCACGCTATTGTAGGCCAACACGTTGGCGTACAGAGAGTAGGGCGCGGATGGAAGATCACCGGGCATTGGCTCAACCGGAACCTCATCGGGTGCGAAGACGGTATAGAATCCATCGACGAAGGCATTCATTTCAGACTGGATCGGGTCCTTCAAGAACAAGCTGGGTGTGGTCGTGGCTCCGGCAAGCACCAGGTGCTGGTATCCATCGATCCGGCGGGTGGCCACTGTATAAGCGGTGCCTCCGGGAGCCATGCGGGTCATGAATTCCCGGGTCGTGAAATCCGGGCTCATGATCATGAGCCAGCTTCCTCCTGAGTAAGCTCCTGTTCCTGGAGGATTCCAGCTGAGTGGCATGCCTGCGGCGGCACGGCCCGACAAAAAGACCCGACCCTCTTCGTCTGCCTCAATGGCCAAGGGCCGAACGCCATTGCCTTCCCCGCTGCTTAAACGTCCGCAGAATTCCTGACCCGTCAGGTACTCGCCTGTTTCCGCCTCATACCGGGCGAAGAAGGTTTTGTGCTCCGCGTTCGAATTGAAGAACTGATGGTGCCAATCTCCGTGGACAATATCCACCGGCTCCATGATATCAAAGGGCGAGTAGCGGAAAATGTGATTTCCGCCCGCCGCCTCAAAGGCCAGGTAAAGGTATCCGTCGCGCCCGATGCTGGCGCGGATGCCCCGGGTATCCGCCATGTTGTTGTTGGACCGATTGAGGAAGTTCTCATGCTCGGTGTCCGTGGGCCAGTCATAACCCGTGTATTTCACGTTTCCAACATAATCGACGCCGCGGAAATAAGAGATCTGCACCGGCAGCACTTGCTGGCTGCCGTCCGGCTGCCAGGAATTGGCCTGTCTCCAGCCAATGAAAATGACCGTTTCACTGTCCTCATGCACGGCCACGTCAAGGGTGTTGTGACGTCCGGCGAAGTTTCCGATGATTTCCCCCGCAGGACTGAGGACATGGATCCGGCCCGTACCCGGGTTATGGGCATGGGGATTGCTCAACCCGGCACCATGAAACAGCGCGACGACTGTTCCGCCGTCCGAGGTGTCCACCCGCCAGGGGTTGCGCCCTTCGGGATCGGTATGGTTCCAGATCACGGCGGTTGCGGTTGAGTTGAGTTTGAGTATCCCCGCTTCCCAGGCGGCCACGTACAGGTTGTCGTTCGCATCGGCCGACAGGTCGGTCACCCGACTGGAGACCCGGGTAACCGAGAGCACCCTGCGTCCATCGGATGAGAGCCGCACAATCGCACCCGAAGCGTCTTTTGTGGCGCCGTGCAGAAGCATGGGAGGAACGCCGTCGGGAATGGCGTCCGATAGATTCGCGGCCAACACAATTGTTCCGTCGGACAGAATCACCGATCCAAGCACCGCGTCTTCTTCGCTGCTGCCGCCGAGGAAGGTGGAGGTGGAAACGATCCCCTCGTTGACCTTGGGCAACACGGAGGTGGTGATGCCAACCGTATCCGTGTAGTGCGACTCTCCCCCTTCATTAAAGGCGAACATGCGATATTCGTAGGAGGTTCCGGGTTGGAGTCCCTCGTCTTCCCAAGCGGTTTCCGTCGCATCGAGCACCTGGGCGACCGTCCACGGTTCATCTCCGGTACGGCGTTCAATTTGCACGAAATCCGCCCGTTCGTCACTATACCCCCAGGAGAGCAAGGCATGGTCCACACGGAAGGACTCGGCCTGCAGATCCACAGGTACATCGGGCAGGGGCACCACCGGAGTCAGGGTGGTTACGGAAACGATCTCCGACCAATCCGAGGTGCCGCGCGCATTGCGGTTGGCCACCCGGTAATGGTAGGTCGTTTCCGGCTCCAAGCCGACATCGATAAATTCCGTTTCACCGAAAGGCAGGGCGGCGATGGTGGACCAGTTGGCCCCGTCCTCCGAGCGCTGCAATTCATATCCATCCGCATTGTCGGCGGGATCCTGCCAAGTGAGAACGATGGAACGCGGGGTCAGCGAATCGCCCAGCAACCCGGTGGGGCTCACTGGGACTTGGGTTTCAAATCCGAAGGAATGCGATGTGTACAAGGTGAGGTCCTTCAGGGTGAAGTTTCCCCGCCCGGCGAACACCAGCGAATTGATGGTCGTCGGTCCACCATCGGCAACGGTGTGGGTGCTGTAAAAGGTGACGTTTCCATACTCCCCTTGCACCCGATAAGAGATGCCATCCGCCGACCCCGTGTGATTGCGGTCCTCGCGTTCGGTTTGGTAAAAAGTGGTGTATCGAATCTGGGTCTCGGAGACACGTTCCAAACGAATCACCCCGTTGATGGGCTTGCCATGATAAGCCAGCTCATGAACATTACTGACCAGCCGTCCGCCAGCTCCGTCGACATCATTCGCGCTGAATGTACCTTCCTGGGTGGCGTGGTTGACCAACGGTTGGGGACCGCTGCCCTGACGATACATTCCACTGTTTTGGGAAGGACGGGAGTTGCCTTCACGAACTCCGATGGCATGAAAGTACCCCTCCCAACCCCCGGTGATGTGGGTCTGGGCATGATCAGTCACATGCTCTCCATTGAACAGACCCCAGACAATTCCCTGGGTAGTGTTGTTCGAAGCCCCGCCATTCCATGAAAATTCAATTTCCACAAAATCACCCTCCTGGGCCATTTCCACCGGGGGAAAATTCGCCACGACACCTTGTAAACTGTCTTCGCCATTCCGGACGAAAGTCTTGTCCTGGTCATTCCAATGACCGTCGTTAATCGCATACCACGAACCCACCGGATCCGGATGCGCATGGGTAGTGGCGTTGACGACCGAGGTCCAATCCGAAGCGCCAACCGCGTTCAAGGCCCGAAGGCGATAGCTGTAGCTGGTTTGGATGTCCAGCATGAGATCGGCGTGGAACTCGATTCCGGCGTCGATCACCGCGATGGTGGACCAGTCGGTGCCGGACTGGGAACGCTCGATCTCAACCTGATCGGCCTGATCGCCGATCTCTTCCCAAGTCAGATTAATGCGCTGGGTGGTCACCGCGGTGGGGGTCAGGTTTGATGGCGTTTCCGGCGTCTGTTGGGGTGCCGGGGGAGTGACAACCTCGACCGGATCCGTCCAGTCGGACATCCCTTGCGGGTTCTCCGCCGCCAACCGGTATTGGTAGAGGGTTTCATTCTCCGTGCCGTCATCCACAAAACCGGTGGCGTCCCCCGGCAGTTCGGCCAGCCGGATCCAATTTCCACCGTCGGTCGAACGGTCCAGAAGCAGGTTTTCGGTTTCTGGATCAACGGGTTCCCAGATCAACAGCACCTGGCTGTCCTGACCAATCTGGGCACTCAACCCGCTCGGACTGGAAGGCGGGGCCAAGGGGGGATCCATCGTGCCGGCAAGAATCGTCTCTGACCAGTTGGAATCTCCGGTCTGATTGCGGGCGAGTATCCTGTATTCATAGTTCGAAGACGGAGACAGTCCTTCATGCAGATACTCCGTATCTGAGGCTGGCAAGGTAGCCAGCTCGGACCAACTCCCGCCTTCGGGACGGTAGGAAAGCACGAAGGTTTCCGTTATCGATGAAGTGTCCGTCCAGGCGAGGGATATCTCCGATTCGGAGATCCCCGTGGCCGTGAAACCGGAGGGCGTGGTTGGCGCCACGGGGGTGGGCGCACTTCCGCCCGAAGACGATAGGGACACATTACTCAAATGAAAGGTATCCCGTCCGGCCATTACCAACGCATTCACAGTGCCCGGCACACCATCGGCGACGGTGTGCGTGCTATAGAAGGTCACGTCTCCATTTTCCCCTTTCACCCGATAGGATATGCCATCCTCCCACCCCGTATTATTTCGGTCGGAACGTTCTGTTTCATAAAAGGTGGTGTAGCGAATCTCGGTCTCGGAGATGCGTTCCAAACGAATCACCCCGGTTATGGAATGACGGCCATGATAAGGTAACTCATGAACATTGCTGTTCAGCCTTCCGCCGGCTCCGTCGATATCATTCGCCGCGCTAAATGTACCATCCTGGGTGGCATGATTGATCAATGGTTGGGGACCGCTGCCTTGGCGATACATTCCGCTGGGCTGGGAAGGACGGGAGTTTCCTTCACGAACCCCGATGGCATGGAAGTACCCTTCCCAACCAGCGGTAATCTCCGTCTGGGCGTGATCGTTCACTTGATCGCCATTGAACAGTCCCCAGACGATTCCCTGGCTGGTGTTCGTCGAAGCACCGCCATTCCAGTCAAACGTCAACTCCACAAAATCACCGGGTTCGGATAGTTCCACCGGATCAAAATGGGCCACCACGCCTTGAAAGACGTCATTTCCATCCCGGCCGAATTGGCCGGTTTCCGCATCGTAACTGCCTTGGTTGATGGTGAAGAATGCACCCAACACCTCGATCTCTTGAGGGAGAGTGACGGAGACCGCCGCGGAGGAGTCCGATTGACCCGCTTCGTTTTCGGCGATCAGGCGATACCAGTAGGTCGCCCCCGCCGAGACATCGTGATCCTCCGTCTCAACAGAGGCGCCATCCAAGGAAGTCAGCAAGACCCAAGTCTCCCCATCCAGCGAACGCTCGACATGCAGGGTTTCGGTTTCAGAATCAACGGGATCCCATGTCAACAGTACTTGACTGTCCTGACCAACCTGTGCGCTCAACCCGATCGGACTGGACGGCGGAAGCGGATTGGGTTCGGAGGGAAGGAAATGGATCTCCAAAAAAGCGATTTTGTTGTTCTGAGCATTGGAGGCGTTGGAGATGATGAGCCGTCCGTCGCCAACGCTCACGATTTCCTCTCCTTCAAACCAGCGGATGTTGGCATCAGGCGTGCCTTCAACGACCCGTGTCTCCTCGGCATTGATTGCATACACACTGTCATCGTGGCTGGGATCTCCGGCGATAATCCTCACCTGATACTCCCCATTGGGTACTTCGATTTCCCAAGTGTACTCCCCGTCCTTCTGCATGTGCACCAAAGTGTCATGCAGAAAATCCGGCGAAGAATTGTTGTTACGTTGGCGTGCGGTGTCGGTAATATTCCCGGACCAGCCGTAACTGAAGCCGTTGCCCCGGTCACCGAACACTTTACCGGAGTCCTTCAACCAACCCTCCGGAGCCGGCTGATCGTCGGTCTGGAAGTTCACCCGGGCAAAAAGTTCGGGGCTCGTCAATGGCGGGGTCGTCGTCAGGGAAACCGCCTCCACGGCCACCGCCCCTCCGGCATTGCTCACCACCACCCGGTAAAGCCCCTCGTCCACGCTCTGCGCGTTGCTGATTTCCAGAGTGGGGGAGTTGGCGCCGGAAATGGGCTCGTCGTTCAAGTACCATTGGTAGGTCAGCGAGGCATCGCTGGTTGCGGAAACGGAAAAAACAGCCGTTTCTCCTATCAGGATTACCTGGGAGATCGGCTGTTGCGTGATCTCCGGCGGATCAATTACAACAGGGTCAATACCGGTCAACCGGATGATCAGGCGCATGAACCTGAGGGTTTGGTTCTGGAGCAGTTCCACGTCCTCTACAACCGTTTCCCCTTCGACGTTCTCCGCGCCCGTCGAGGTCCAAATGGGCGCCGCACCCCAATTCATCAGGTCATCGGTGGCCCAGACCTCGTAAGTCAGGTTCGGGTCGGCAACCCGCTGGAATCGAAGTCCAAATCGTCCGCCGTCCAGCTCCGGGCGCGGGTTGAACTCGTTGGACGGCGTGTCCGCCGCTCCCCCCAAGGCGTAACGCCAAAGATTGGGAACGCCACCGGTCAGATCCGTGGGGCCGCCGACGATGTTGTTATCCTCCACCCAGAGGTCGTAGAGATCGGGAGGCGAGCCCTCCGGGCTTCCCAATACTTCGACCCGGTCCACCTGGGTCCGGTGCCAGGAACCGGAGGGGTCCAGGCTGCGGGTGTAAACGCGGAACGTGACCGCCTGGTCCGTGAGGCTCAGCATCGTGAGATCCACCAGTTCTTCGTTGAATTCCCCGTTGTCGCCCGCGGTAAAGACCGTGCCCACGTTCGCGCCATAGTTGTCGAGGCTGGTGCGGATGGATATTTGGGACCGACGGGCGGCCGAATAGGAATTCCAACCGCCCGAGTTGGTCCATTGTTGTCCGGAACGGGACACGATGCGGAGAACCTCCAGCGAACCCAAACCGTCCAAGGTGAATTCATAGTATGCGTTGCCGGAACCACCGGACTCCCATTGGAACAGCGCGCTTTGCTCCCCGGCGATTTGTGCAGCCCCGGCGATGCCGTTTTCGCTGTCCGTGGCAATGACCTTGCCCTCGGCGTTCGATCCTTCGAAATTGCGGATGTGGAACGGGGAGGCGACAATCCCCGGGTCCGCAAATTCAGCGTCCGCTTGGCGGACGAGAGAACTCGCGGAATGCTGGTCGGAGATCGAAGGCACGTTCTCGAAGGTGTAACGAACCAGAAGAGATTCCGAGGCCGGACCCACCAAAAGTGCCGCCGACTCGCTTTCGACGTAACCCATGTGGTTACTGATCAACACATGATAGCTTCCTTCGTTGGCCGGACCGACGTTGGGAATTTCCAGGGTTGCGGAAGTCTCGCCCGGAATTTCGTCGTCATTGAAATACCATTGGTAGTCCGGGGACGGCTGGCCAAAAGCGGTGACGGTGAAAGCCACCGTCACCCCTTCGATCACCGATTGTGATTGGGGTTGTGCCGTGATCACGGGCGGCGCGGGTTCGTCCGCATCCGCAGTGATGGCGGAGGCTTCCGCGCTCCAGGGGGAATCCCCGCCCTCGTTGCGGGCCAACACGCGATAGTGGTATGTGGTGGAGGGGGACAAACCGCCGTGCGCGTAGTCCAGGACATCGGCAGATACGGTGGCCAGCGGCTCCCAGTTACCCCCACTGGCACGGCTTTCCAAAACGAACTGCTCGGCAAGGGCGTCCCCGGCTTCCCAGGAAACCAAGATCTGCTCCGCCGAAGCGGTGGAAGCGATCAGGTCCACCGGAGCCGCCGGCGGCTCGACCGGCGGGGGATCTCCGCCGCCGTTCTCGTCTTCACTCGTGGACCTGACGACAACGTTCTGCACGTTGAAATTACCGCGCCCGCCAAACACCACCGCATTGACGGTCGTAGGCCCGCCAGCGGAAACGTTGTGCGTGCTGTAGAAAGTCGCCTCGCCATCCGCCCCTTTCACTCGGTAGGAAATGCCACCGGCTGACCCCGTATTATTGCGGTCGTCGCGACCAGTTTCGTAAACGGTAGTGTAGCGAATCTCGGTTTCAGAAATACGTTCCAATCGGACCACTCCGGTGATAGGCTGACCATGATAGGCCAACTCATGTTGATTGCTGTTCAGTCTTCCACCGGCTCCGTCAACATCATCCGCATGAAACGTACCGTCTTGAATGGCATGATTGATCAACGGTTGTGGACCGGCGCCTTGACGATACATTCCACTGTTTTGGGAAGGACGGGAGTTCCCGCTACGAACCCCGATGGCGTGGAAGTATCCCTCCCAAGCCGAGGTGATATTGGTCTGGGCATCGGCATTTACATTGCTTCCATTGTACAAACCCCAGACGATTCCCTGGGTGGTGTTATCCCCGGCCCCACCGCTCCACTCAAAGGTCAAATCCACAAAGCTGCCAACCTCATCAAGAGATACCGGTTCAAAGTGAGCGACCACTCCTTGAAACTCATCACCGCCATTTCGGCTGAATTGGCCGGTTTCCTCATTGATCGTCCCTTGGTTGATGACAAATAAGGAGGAAATCTCCTGTCCCAGGGAAAGGGTGAACTCACTCGCCGAATTACTGGCCGCGGATTGACCGGCAATACTGTAGGCCACTACCCGGTACCAATACTGGGTACTGGAGATCAGGCCGCCGTCGATATAACCGCTGGTCCCGCGATCCAGGGAGGCAACTTCTTCCCACGTGAACCCATCCTGGGAACGCTCGACAAGAAATCCGTCTTCATCGTCCGAATTGACGGTCCAGTTGAGTTCAATCTCACTGTCGGAAACCACCGAGACTTCAAGATTCGAAGCGGCGGTGGGCGGATGGGTGGGATCGGGAATGGTGGTGCCACTGGCGACCGCACTCCACTCGGAAATCCCGGTGATGTTGCTGGCCGCCACGCGGTAGTGGTAGGTGGTGTCCGATTCCAGCCCTTCGTCCAGATAACGGTCACTACCTTCCGGCAAAGCGGCAATTTCCGTCCAATTGCTGCCATCAGCAGAGCGTTCGACATGATAAGTCTGCTCGTTCCAGGCATTGTCCTGCCAAGTCAGTTCCAATTGCGTGCGAAAACCGGGCTCGACCACCAGATCGGAGGGAGCCTCCGGAATGCGGGGTTGGGCGAAGGCGAGCACTCGTCCGGTGGTGGTGGTGACAATTACGTGATCGTGGGCAATGGCGATCCCATCGGGAATGATCTCCTCACTGTTGGCATTGGCATCAATTTCAGTAATCGTGAAGGATTCCTCGTTGGGATCGATGACCGCAATGCCGATTCTGTCATTATTGCGACGGGCAACCAAATAACTGAACCGTCCCGCGCCAAACATGTATTCCTCCATGAACCTCCGCGAGAAACGGTTTTCCGGAAAAGCAAATTCCCGCAAAACAACATCATGGTCATCCGCGGAGAACTCCAAATAAACATTTTCACTCGCTCCGCGAAAAACGATAAAACGATCTTCCTGCTGAACGGCAGTTCGGGAATCACCAGCCACAGAGGCCTCATACATCCCCGTCCCCGAGCGGAAATTCGCCCCCATCCAGATCTGAACGGGACCAATCCAACCGTGTCCTCCGTCATGTCCACGGGCCACCGGATACACGGCCGGGGCGGGACTGCGGGGGGTAATTCGTTCCAGGGTATCCGGATCAATATCGGTGTAGGCGATCCGCAACCGGCCATCTACCACCTGCATAATGTCATTGATATGGTTGTTTTCCGGATCATTCAACACTCTGTGGTTGATCGGCTCACCGTTGGTGGGATCCAGCGCCCAGACATAAATCCCGTTGTCAATATTGGTATGGCGACCGGCCGAGACATAGAGGGTTCCATCGTAAAGAACCGGACTGGAGCGAACGGGGTGGGTGCTTTCCATCTGGGAATGCGCGTTGTGCAGGCGCTCATAGGGGGCGGCGAGGAAAGTCCAGATAATGCTGCCATCAGACAAATCAATCGCCGAAACGGTGCCGTCATTCACCCCGACAAACGCCACATCACCAGCCAGGGTCGGAGGGGCGGCCACCCGTCCGCTCAAACGAGTTGACCAGCGTTCAGCGCCGTCGAGCAAATTCAGCGAAACCAGTTTGTGCCGGTCCGGTACGGAGATCAGTATTTGATTACCGTCAACCACTGGTTGAGTGATCGCACCTGGGCTGTCGCTGTTCATCGTCCACACGTAGGGGATAGCTCCCTCCGGACCCGATAGATCGATCTCTGATGACCAGGCTAGCTCAAGCGGCCCCTCTGGTCCGTCCACTGTCCTCCAGCCACGGCGCTTGAAGTCACCACGGAAGGTCGGCCAATCCCCCGCTTCCTCTGCCAACGAACCCTGTGCGGTGCCCGCAACCAGCAAGCGCTCCGAATAGGGAACGAATTCAGGAAAGGAGGGTTCGTTGACCAGAGCCACCGTCTCGCCGATATAGCGCGAGGAAGCGCTGGAACGAAAACCGGAAGTTACATACCACATATTGTTGGCCGCCTTGTTGAATCCTCCATAGTCCTCGAAAGTGACCAGGTCCGTGGTGTTGTCTATCTCCGTGCCGTCGTAGGAGGTAAAGATGTTGTTGCGGATGATATAATCCTTGGTCGCTCCGCTGAAGCGGGTGTAACGACTGGTCCGTCCCGCGGAGTTTTCATGGACCCGCTCGCCGGTCATGGCGTCGAAAACATAAGCAACCCCGGCCTCGTTGAAAATAATGTAATCCTCGGACAAAGCCAGGTTGGCCCGATGGCCTGTCAACATCGGGACGTCCATGAAGTCATTTACACCCGTTCGACGGAAGCGCTCCTGACCGGTTGCCGGGTCAAGCGAAGCCAGGAAGTTGTTGGCGACTTGTGCATAAGAAGGAACGCCTGCGTTATTCGCGGTTTCCTGCGCCTTCTGCGGATCGTTCAAATGACTCGACACAACCAGGTGACCAAATTCCATGATGATAAATTTCAAGGCGTGGTCATGCACGCCGTCATAACGCCACAGTTGCTCCCCGGTCGCCGGATTCAGCCCAACCACCGCAGTGGCAATGTTGTCGTGCCGCTCAAAAAGACGCATGCTGGCAAAGGGATTGTTATCGGTGGAGGCCAAAACCACCGCCAGCACATCCGCTTCGCCGTTTTGATCGATCGCCAGCATGTCGGTGTACTCATGTGCAGGAAAGGTTTTTTCCCAAAGCAATTGGGTTCCATCGGCACTCAGGGCCCGCACGATGTTGCCGCCGTCCGCGTGATAGATGCGCTGCTCATCAGAAATCACCCGATAGGTGAAGAAATTGTTCATATTCCAGTGTCCCATCTGGATTTCCTGGTTTTCCAAGCGATCATTCCATTGAATCAGAGGTAGAGATTCTTCAATGATTTGACCGGTGAGTATGTTGCGCGATTCCATAAACAACGGCTCATTGTCACGACCATCATGATAGGTATTTCCCGCTTGCGGTTGCGGGAGAAAAAGGCGTTCACCGTCGCTAAAGGCGATGAAAGGCCAAACCAGGTACTCTCCCATCGTATGACGCTCGTTCCATAAGGTTACGCCGCTGAAGGCGTCGCGGGCATGGGGGTTGCGCGGCCGGTTGCCGAATTGGGTTGTATAACGGCTTTGAAAACGAGGATTGTTGCCACTCACGAAATGCACCCGCTCCGATATGATATGGTAGGCCGCCGGAATACCACGTGCGCCGCCGAGCCACTGGATACTATTGGGCGGCTGAACCGTGTCACGGCTCAGGTTATTGCCGGTGGCATCTCGATTGCGTCCCAGCCAAACGTCCATCCCCTCCGGACGCTCTTTGCGGATCTCGGTCAAATCGTCCCCCACCAGCGCAACCCCATGGGCCGGGGCAATGACCCGCGTCACCTCATCCTCACCTAGCGCATCAAATTGCGCTTGGGACAAAACCAGGACGTTGACCGCATTGCTTTGAAAAGGAAGCGCTGCCGTATTGCGCCATTGCTGGGCATCGGCGATGGGGTGCACCTCGGCATTGACGAAGGCTTCGTCGAACTGATCCACTAACTGTGGATCCGAACTCAAGGCCACAATCACATGTTTGCCGGCGTCAGCTAAATCAATGGCGGTTTGGGAACCCGAGGGCTCGACCAAAACCACCAAACCCGCCTCCCCTCCGGCTCGTCCGGTAATGTCACTTGGCTCTACCGCATGTGCTTGGAGACTTAAGCACGTGAGGAGCACGAAGAGGAGGGCGGAGAATCTGCGGCGGTAGGGGTAATTGATGTCTCTCATGGTAGAATTCCTTTTGGGATGTTGCACTGAAATAACGTTTTTTCTTCAATCTTCTTGATTCTTCCACAGGTCACCATCTTTTGTCTACATATTTATCTATGTTATTTTGCGACAGCACTTGTGTCAAAATGCGTATTACTCATATAACTGTATGTACATAATAGTCTTTATAGGTTTACGTATATACACTTCATAGGTTGTTCATAGTGAGCTTTATATGGCATAATAACGACACACGTTCCGTATGGGGAAATCTCGAAGTGAAGTTTTTGTTCTGAAAATATACCTGGATGCTTTTCCTAATTTACGCCCATTATTTTCTTGATTGGGCAGACCCTGTGGTCCATCTTCCGAGAATTCAAACGACTCAATCGAAAACCGACCGCCCATACATCATGACAAGCGAAAACCATAAACCGAACGAAGCAGAAGCAGAACCGGCGCAGACCGGCGTCGACACGGACGCGCTCCTGCGTGAAATCATCGCCAAACAGGAAGAACAGCAGGACATGCTGATCACGATTAAAGACAATGTGGGCTGCCTGTTCGCTTACATGGTTGTGAGCATCATTCTGGGGGTCATTTGGGCTTTGATGAACGCTTGAATTCCCCGGGCCTTGCCCGAAAAGCCCTCCAGCTTGATAACGGCCTCGAAAACAGGGGCTGAAAAAAACCTTTTGGGACAAAAAACGACTATATTTGCGACAAAGGGGACTGCCGCCCGACGAAGATCGCATGATTTCATCCCATTTTGCGTGAACAGTTCAACCGGACTTGGTATGAGATCGGCATGAGCAACCCAACTTTTTTCTCCGAATTGACCGCCGCGATGGGTGACCGGGTTTCCACCGGCGAATTGACCCGCGGCATCCATGCCACCGACGCGAGCCACTACCAGATCATGCCGCAGGCCGTGGTCTGGCCGCGGAACGAGGCGGACGTCGTCCGCACCCTCGAATTGGCCGCCCGACACAAGGTGCCCAGCACCGCGCGCGGGGCCGCGACTTCGCTTTCGGGTCAGACCCACGGACCGGGGTTGATTCTGGACGTGTCCCGCCATATGAATCAAATTCTGGCCCTGAACGCGGAAGAGGGATGGGCCCGGGTGCAACCGGGGGTCATTCGGGATCAACTCAATGCCGCCGCCGCCGAACATGGCCTGCATTTTGCCCCGGATCCCGCCACCACCAGCCGGGCCACCGTCGGCGGTATGATCGGCAACAATTCTTCGGGCACCCGCTCGGTGATCTACGGCAAAACCAGCGACCACCTGCTCTCCTGTCGCATCGCCCTCGCCGATGGGCGCGTGCTCGATCTGCATCCCGCCAAATTGCGGAATTGGGAAGGCGAAGAGGCGGGCGAACTGTTGCGGGGACTCAAGGACATCATCGACACCCATCGCGACGCCATCGCCAAACGCTTTCCCAAAGTCATGCGCCGGGTCAGCGGCTACGCCTTGGACGCGTTTTTGGACGATCCCGCCGAAACCCCTTGGAATTTGGCCCGCCTCATTTGCGGAAGCGAGGGCACCCTGGGCGTGCTCCTCGAAGCCACCGTCAAACTGGAGCCCCTCCCGAAGGCCACCTGCGTGGTGGCGGTGCATTTCAACGACATCCTCGAATCCCTCCGCAACATCGAACCCATGCTGGCCTTTGGACCCAGCGCCATCGAATTGCTCGACCACACGGTTCTGCGGGAGGCCCAAACCAACGGCAGCACCCGCGATATCGCCGACTTCATTGAGGGAGCGCCCAAGGCCATGCAATTGGTCGAATTTTTTGGAGAAGATCCCGCCGACGCCGCCCAAAAAGCGGAATCCATGATCGCCGACCTCAAAAAACGCGGCGTGGGGTATGCCTGGCCGCTTTTCGCCGATCCCATCAGTCAGCAGAAAGCTTGGGACGTGCGCCGTTTGGGACTGGGCCTCATCACCAACGTCAAAGGGTCCACCAAGGGACAGGCTTTCGTGGAGGACGCCTGCATTCCCCTGCCCCACCTCCCGGAATACATTGAAAAACTGACCGAAAAATGCCGGGAGGAGGAGGTCAACCTCATCCTCTACGCCCATTCTTCGGTGGGGGTGTTGCACGCGCGTCCGGAATTGGATCTGCACAAAACCTCGGATGTCGAAAAAATGCGGCGCATTGCCGAGTACGCCTTCGATCTCTGCGTGAAATACGGGGGCGCCTGGGCGGGCGAGCACGGCGACGGACTGGTGCGCGGTGAATTTATCGCCAAATTTTTCGGCCCCGAGGTCTATGGCGCCTTCAAAAAGGTGAAAGCGCTGTTCGATCCGAACAACCTCATGAACCCCAACAAGCTCATCGATCCCCCGCCGATGACCACCCACATGCGCTATCAGGTGCCGAACTACGCCGAAAAAGCGGCGGCGGCGGAAAAAAAGGCGCTCTTCCATTACCGCGCTCAAGGCGGGTTGACCCTCGCGGTGGAGCAGTGCAACGGGGTCGGTGCCTGCCGCAAACTGGGCAGCGGGGTCATGTGCCCCAGCTTTATGGCCACCCGCGATGAAAAAGACAGCACCCGCGCCCGCGCCAATGCCCTCCGCCTCGCCATCACCGGACAACTCAAACAGGGTGACAGTGACGCCGCCATGGCTTCCGACGAAATGCAGGAGATCATGGGCCTCTGCCTCGGCTGCAAGGCCTGCAAAAAAGAATGTCCCAACGCCGTGGACGTGGCGAAAATGAAGGCCGAAGTCCTGCAACGCCGCTACGATGTCAAGGGTACCCCCTTCGGCGCCCGGCTGGTGGGCGGATTGCCCGCCATGGCCCGGTTTTTCTGTGGACCACACGCGCCCCTCATCAACTGGGGCATGAATCTGCCCTTCAAGAGGCGCATGTTGGAAAAAATCACCGGCATCGACGCCCGCCGTCCCCTGCCCCGTTTTGCAACCCAATCCCTGCGCCAACGTCTGGGCGACACCCGGTCACGCGGCACCCCGGACCGGGGAGAAGTCGCCCTCTACATCGACTCCTACACCAACGCCTACGATCCCCACATCGGCGAAGCCGCCCTCGACCTGCTGGCCGACTGCGGTTACCGCGTTCATCCCGTGTTTGCAGGGGACAGCCAACGTGCCCGCATTTCCAAGGGCCTGTTACACGCCGCCAAAAAACATGGCGAAACCACCCTGCGCAATCTCGACGTCTGGGCCGCTCAAAACATTCCCATTCTCTGTCTGGAACCCAGTTGCGCCTCCGCCCTCAAGGACGATCTGCCCGACCTCCTCGATGACGAAGCCTTGGGGCAACGCGTGGCGGCCCACATTTTCCTCGTGGACGAATTCCTGCACCGCGAAAAAGTGACCGTCAAACTCAAATACGAAAAGTTGCTCGTACACGGACACTGCCACCAAAAAGCCCTGTTTGGCATTACCGGACTACGGGCCCTGTTGCCGGGGGCCACCCTAATCGACGCCGGCTGCTGCGGCATGGCCGGCGCCTTTGGCTACGAACACCGCGACCTCAGCCTCAAAATCGGCGAAGACCGCCTCTTTCCCGCCATCCGCGCCGCCGCCGCGGACACCGTCGTGGTCGCCAACGGCTTCAGTTGCCGTCACCAAGTCCACGACGCCCTCGGCATCCTGCCCAAACATTTCGTGGAAGTGGTTGAATTCACGCGTTGAAACAATCACATTCCCTCTTCAGGCGGGAAATATTCCCGCAAGCTCCAGAAAAACAAGGGCTGCGGGGAAGATATTTCGAGGGCGTTCGGGCCGGGGAGACATTCGAAGGGTTCGCCGATGTCCTGCATGTCTCCGGTCAGCGAGTCGGTGCCCTGGAGGATGTACTGTTGATAAAATTCACCGGTGAACGTCAGTTCGAATGAGCTGGTCCCGGTGTTCCGCAGGCTGCGGAAATGAGAGAGTTCCATATCCTCCTCGTAAGTCCTCAGCTTTACATCGGCACGGGGGGGGACACCCGAATCCGCAACCAAGACCGGGCGCGCGTTTTCCCAGTATTTCGAATCGAAGGTTCTCCAGGCCAAACCAGGGGTCTGCGGTGAAAAAAACAAGAGGTATTCTCCCGGCGGCAAACCGCCCAGCACATAATTTCCATCGGAATCAGAGAGGGTTTCACTTATGAATTCGTCAGTCTCAAATCCATAGGCCACAACATAAACCTCCTCAACTCCCTCCCCATTGTCCTTTCGGGTTACGGTTCCGATAACCGTGCGACCGAGTTGCAAGCTCATGTCAAATCCCGCGTTCACACTTTCCGCGTCAATCTCGACGGTGTCATTTCCCGGGCTACTTTCGTAGCGGGCACGGACATGAATGAAATTCGGGTCGCTGAAGCGAAGTTGATAGGCCCCACCCGCCAAACCGCCCAACGCATAGCTTCCGTCTGCAAGAGTGTACGTGCTGATGGCGTAGTTTTCGTTTAAAACCTCATCAAAATATGGAATCGCCTCAACCTGGATTCCCTCCAAGGGATCCCCCGTGTCCACGTCAGTCACGCTTCCCTGTATGAGGGCGGCGGAGGAAAGCTCCATCCCGAAATTTTGCAAGTGAAAGCCGGTTGAAAGAATGACTCCGGTTTGGGTGCGGCTCATGGCATAAATCGCGCCCAAACCATCTATAAAGACAAGCCGGTACTCTCTGGGGGGAAGTCCTCCGATCACATAATATCCGTTTTCATCCGTGAGTCCCGAGGCTTGAATAATCCATGAACCGTAACCAGAATCAAAATATTCCAAAAAAACAGAGATATTGGCAATGGGGAGTTCCGAACCCGCCGCCGTGACGATACCCGATATTTTCGCACCTTGAATCATGGTAATATTGTGAGGGCCGCTGACATTCCCGGATGTGAGCCAGATCCCCTGCGATAACTCGAAAAGATGAACATCCCCATGAAAGGTTGTCAAAAATTCAGTGTGGTTTTGATAAACCAAAACCCCGATATGGTGCGCCCCCTCCGTAAGACCGCCCACGTAATACGTTCCGTCCTCAATCGTCGAGGCGCTTCCCACCCAGTCGAAGTCCCCCCATTCAAGATTGGGTTTGAAGACATCGATTGGCAGTCCCGCAGCCGGAGTGACGCCATCGGGCTCATAAACGGTTCCAAAGAGGACCCCACCCGTGTCCTGCGTGAGACTGAACCCGAAATTATCCGCGGTTCCATCGGTATAAACCGCGATGCGATAGGTTTCATTCGCCTCCGCCAGAAAATACAAATTGTGATCGGAAAACCAAAAGTTGTAAACCGAAGCATTGACTTTCTGAAGATTTTCCGGATCGTTTCCCTTCCAGACGGCGACCTGCAGATTCCCGGCTCCTATCGCGTATACCGACCCCCACACCCGGGTGGTTTCAGTTACCGACAGGCTGTACCAGGCGGATCCAGAAACCGCATCCTGATATCCGATGGTATCCAGGGTCTCGTTCTCTTCAAGAAACGCCCCCGCCAAAGTCCCCACATCCCAGTAGGGCAGTTCCGTAACCGGAATGGCATTTGCGAATGAAAAGTTTTCGGGAACGTCGGCATGGATGTGCGTGCTTTGCAGTTGAAAGACAACCGCAAAAATTGCATGAACAAATCTAAAACGTTTCAGCTTGGTTTTCATGATCAATTCCAGGTTTTGTGCGTCAGGGATTCAAGACTATGATATGGCAAGGACACCCTATTGGGCTCCGGGGATGCTGCACCCCTTCAATTCGCGTTTTTTCGGGGATGTTTGCTGCGGCGGCCAAGAAGCAGAGCGCTTCCCAGCAAGATCATGGTTAAAAGGATGGTCGACGGTTCAGGGATCACCACAAGTTGGAGACTTCCATTCTGGAAGTAGGCGAAACGATCATCGCCTATGGATTGTCTGTTTCCAAATCCGAAATTGGAGATGTTGTTGAAACCGCTTAGCGTAGAGATCAGGGTGTAAACCCCGTCATCGATCATATTCCAGTCAATCAGGGTACCATCCGCATTTACCAGGTTTGAAATACCAAATGTGTCATGCATCGCGACGGATTTTCCATCCAGAACAGTCAACGTCGTCATTGGATTAAAGACAAAGTTGGCGCCGGGTGAAAAAGTCATATCGCTGCTAATGGTTCCCATCCCGCCGAAGGCGGCACCAGAAGCAATGTGAAAGGCTCCTCCACCGGTGTGGGCACCGTTCAAAAATAGAGTGCCTTCGTTAACAAAGGTTTCGCCAGTATAGATGTTGTTTCCGGACAGGACGAGTACTTCCGCGCCAAGCTTAACCACTGAGCCATCACCAGTAATCGACCCGGATAAGTTTATATAATCAGAGCGGTGAAAATGTACTTGTGTGCCTGGTGAAGTGGTTATATCACCATGCACCCAACCCGTTGAAGTATTGTCCCCGATTTTCAAGGTCCCTTCGTTCACAAACGTGCCAGCGGTGTGGGTGCTGTTGCCTGTAAGTGTCAAAAGACCAGCTCCATACTTAACCAAACTTCCTTCACCAGAGATGTCACCAGCGAATGTCAGGTTGTTAGAACGATGGAACTGAAGCCCCGTGTTGGCGGATAAACTCACATCGCCCGAAAGAAAACCGTTTGTGGAATTGTTGCCAATTCTCAAGGTTCCTGCAGAAACAACTGTTCCTCCAGTATGTGAAATATTCCCGGTGAGGGTTAATGTGTTTTCTGATAATTTCTCAAATATACCCTGACCAGATATATTCCTTGTAAAAATTACGTCATCAGATCGGTTAAATTGGAGCCGTGCACCGTTATCAATTCGAATATTACCGGCAACGGTTCCAGTTGTAGTGTTGTTACCCAATCGAAGTGTACCTCCAGTAACAATTGTTTGGCCAGTTATAGAATTGTTTTGTAATAATGTCAGCATGTTTGATCCATTTTTGATAAAATTGCCCGAGCCAGACACCACATAATTATAAGTGATATCATCAGATCTTCGAAACGCGAATACTCCATTTCCGCTAACGAAAACATCGGAGCTAATTTCACCATTTGTTCCATTATCACCTACTGTAAGTGATCCATTTTCAACTCTAGCTTGCTGCGCAAAGGTGTTATTTCCTGTCAGGGTTACTGCGCTTGCCCAGCCATCAACTATAAGGTATCCATTTCCCGAAATTATCCCACCATACGTGACGGTTCCCGCATCAAAGGAGACCCTGCCTGAATTCAACAAACTAATGTTTCCTGTAACCGATCCTCCAACATATAAAGCCCCAATTGACAACCTGCCAGAATTAACAGTTGTTCCGCCTGTGTAGGTATTGTTTGCCCATAAATAAACTGTTCCAGAGCCCCTTACTTCTATACCGCCACTTCCTGAAATCACTCCTCTCAATCTGATTCCTGAGTTACTGCCTGAAGGATCGACACTTAGAGTTCCTGATGGGATTTCGATAGGATTCCATATTGACCAATGTTCCCCCGTAATAGAAGAAATGGCTTTCAATGTTTGATTAAATGTAATTTTTTCTCCGGTTATGGAGACACTTCCTGATCCATATTTTTCAATAGACGCGATTGTGATAGGATTCGTTACGGTCACATTTGCTGATACTGAACTAAATTGTGCACGCTGGTTTCCGCTAGCAAAAGGGCTGAAACTGTACAAATTCCAATTTTGCCGATTATTCCAGTTGTTATCTGTACTGCCGGTCCAACTTCTAATAGTTTGAGCATGGACAGAAAGCATCCCCAGCCCGAGGAGGGTGGAGAGGATGAGGGTTTTTATTTGGTTTGGATTCATAGCGGCGGATGGGTTGGAAAGGTTTATATCAAACATGAACCCCCATAGGATGAACCTTTCAGGAGATTCCGCCAAGATGTTTGAAAAAGAAAAAGCCGGGTACGAAGTACGGACATTCAGCCCATGATATCCGGCAAACCCTCACCCCCTCAATGGGGAGGAAGTCGACGACTGCGCTGGAGGACTTTGCTGACGGCGGCGGGAGTCATCTGGAGCAGTTGCCCGAGGGTTTCGGTGTTCAATCCCTCGCGGGCGGCGCGGCAGATGACGAGGTCGCGCCCCGGATGTCCGTGAAGGTCCCGGAAATCGTCCCAGGACAGCCCCTGTTCTGCTTCGGCCTCCAGGATGAGGCGGTGGAGCACGTCCTCGGGGAGCACCAGGGAAACTGCAGTCGGGCACGTGGAGAGCGGGCCCGGCAGGGAGCCAATCCCCTCGTGGATCCCTTCCCGCAAAACTTGCAGAAGCAGGGAACGGTAGTCCGTTCGCTGGGGTTGTGGCTGAATCCAATCCCGGCAATGGGCGGGGTTGAGCCAATCCGCGACGCTGCTCCACCCATGGGCAATCATTCCGCTGATGGCCATCTCCGGGTTGGAGGCGGTTCCGGATGGAAGCCAGGGCAAAGCGGGTCCGTGAAAGCCCTGCGCGGTTCGATGCGGATGGAGGTGAAGGTAATGTGAGGCCCTTAGCAAGGTGTCGTCATCCTCCGCCAGGGCCTTGGCATCATAGTTCCCGGCGAACAAATGTCCCCGGAAATTGTGGCGGGCGCGGTGCCGATGGCCGTAACAGAGGTTCATCCAGTGCATGAATCGCGGCAAAACGCCTTTTTCAACATGCAAGACCACATGGAAATGGTCAGGAAGCAGTACATACCCCGAAATCCGCACCGCGTGCAACCCTGTCCCCTCCGACAGGCAGGAGACCATGTGCGAAAAATCCTCCGCGTCCCGGAACAGGTGAAGTCCCGGGTTGGAGCGATTGGTGATGAACCACCATCCCGCATTCTGGAAGTCTGATCGTGAAACTGCCATAAAACCTGCTGCACGAATTGTGCGGAAAATGCAAAAAAATGTCAATGGGGAAATGTCTTGTGAAAAAAAACGAAACTTCTTCTTACGTTTTTTTGCGGACGCCCCAAAAAACCAAACACAAGATCCCACTGATCGCCATGAGTGAGAAAGCGCTCAATTCAGGAATCACCACATATAAAGCCACCCCTTCTTGAAGGCTCGGATGCAAAGTCGACGGTTGATACGTGACATGAAACATGGCGTGGCCAAAGGTCGCAACCACATCCCCTTCCGCCAAACCAAAGAATGCGCCCGTGAGAACGCCGGAAGTTTCCAAAATCTGAAAAACATCCCCCTCATTCGGAGTATAGCCATTGATCAAACTCAAGGAAAGGCCACCGTCCAGATTGACGTTGCCGAGAACGCGCAACACATCGAATTCCCCCATGCCCGTTCCCCCCAGCTCCATTTCCAGGATGCCGGTGGCCATTTGGGTGAAATTTCCGTCGATGGTGAGCAGTCCGGGGGAATTTCCCGGGGCGACCACGCCATGATTGATCACATTTGCCTGAACCAGCCCCCCGCCACCCGTCAAGGTCCCGGTTTGCCAAAGGGTGATCGCCCCAGAAGCAAGCACGATCTCCCCCCCGTCACGCACCTCCAGGATGCCGTTCCCTCTGGACTGGGAGTTGTGCCCCCCGACACGGACGGCGTTGGAACTGCTCCACTTTGATCCGTATCCAGAGACCGTCGCATGTCCCGTGCCCGTCAGCGTTTCCCCCAAATATGCAATTCCGGCTGTCACCAGCTCTGCGCCGTCAAGAATTTCCACCGTTCCCTGCCCGATACGTCCTACTGAAAAATGCCCTGTACTTGTGCTCGTGGAGAAAAACGTAGATCCTACACCCTCCACCCGCACGAGTGCTTGAGAATGTGAGCCATTGCCAATATATGTGATGCCGTTTGACATCAAAGTACCAGCGGTATCAACTGAGATCTCGATATTTCCATTTAAACTGAAACTCCCGGCCGACATTTGGGACTCAGATCCTTCTATCAGAATTCTGTTTGGGCTACCACTTTCAGACGATGATATTGAAATAGAAGCCGACAGGTCCAAACTTCCTCCCGAGTGTATATGAACAAGACTATCACCAGAACTCAAATTGAGTTGGCCGGCCTGAAAAGCCCCCTCTAACTGCAGGGTTGATTGGGATACAGTTAAATTCTGTTGAATCAAGCCCCCCCCCTTGAATCACCATAGAACCTGGACCTGCCACCCTCAGTCTACGCAAGGGCTGGGTGGTCGATAATCCGTTGATAAACAATGCCGAGGCGGAATCATCCACGAAGACATATAATCCTTCATTCTCGCTCAGGCTTGCCACTTTTCCTGTGACAGCTAAGCTGGCACCGGATGCGATTCCAAGCATTGCCTGCGTGCCAAATGATTGGTGATTCAATAATAAATCACCAGAGAGGGTAACATCAGAATTTTGCAGTACGGCAAGAGAAGCGTTTCCCAATCCAGGGGAAATTGCTTCAGTAAGTTCGTTGACCACAATGGATTTCGTTAGTGATATGCTTCCGTCGAAAGCAACAGCACCATCTCTGTGCAAATAAACTAAACCACCATCAGCTCCGAGTGCATTTGCATTGTTGATGGTAGTGTAGATGCCAAGGTATGTGTCTCCAGTATACGCATTGATCCCGCTCAATTTCAGCTGAAACGAATTGCCAGAGGTATATAAACCCAAGCCTACGGCTTCCAAACCGGCGGTACCAGTGATCACGGAGGAAATTTCTTTCAACCCTCGGGCGCTCACCCCTGAATTAGAGGACAGGGCAATTACCCCGGTTGTGTTGCCAAAGGCAAGGGTGCCACCGTGAATGTTCGCATGTTCATTCATCAACACCACCCCGCTCTGCAGGGAAAGGGTGTTGCCCGGGCCGATGTTCAAATTAGTCCCAGCCACACTGTTGTTGTCGTTGATAAACAGGGAATTTGCGGACGCGTTGGCGGACAGTGAAGCAGATGCGGTCATCCGCACATTATCATCCAGCGTCCCCTGGAAATCACTCCGGTATTCGGTGGCGGTGTTCAGGTGCCGCACGCCGCCCTGGGAGTCATAGGTGGTCAGGCCATAGCTTAACGCGTGCGCATAGAAAATATGGGGGGAAATGGAAAGCTGCGTGGAATCGGCGGCGCCCCCGCCACCCAGCAAGCTGGGCGAGGCACCAAAAAATAGGCGAGTTGCGCCGGGACCCGTTTCACCCAGATTCGGGCCGCCCAGCAACAAAAACGCGCCCGCTTCCCGTTGCAGGGCCTGTTGGGTAACTAGCTCCACCTGGGTGGAGGCGTTTGGACGGGACAATGTCAAAATGGATGTCCCAGCTTCCAAGGAGAGCAGGCTGATCACTTCACGGGTGGTGGTGTTATGATTACTTCCATGCAATGTAAACCTTCCTGATCGCAAGAACAGTTCGGCATCGTCATGGATGCGATCTGGATTTTCGGACAAAGAGGTTCCGTCACCCGCCTGTAAATGCCCACGATGAGAAATCTGTATACGTTGCGTTTCAAGAAAACCACCACTATCCCCTAGCAGATTGAACGAACCCCAACGAGCGATTTGCACGTCACCCGAAAAAAGATTTGAAGCATAAAAATTGGCGTGATCTGAGCTGGTGGTGGTTTGAATTCCGCCAGTACCAAAAATATTCCCGTAAAAATGCTTTTGTCCACCCAGATCAATGCGTAAATCCTGTCCATTGGTCTGAATGTTCCCAAGAAAGGTCATGGCTTGACCAGGCCCAACTTGTACCCGATCCCAATTGCTTGGATTCAAGGCTAGGTCTACATTGAAAACATGCGCTCCAGTAGGAGCTCTTGCGTTAACACTCCGTATTGTGAGTGTTGATGCGTTGATACCATCAAAAGTATGTGCGGCTGCGGTGTTGTTAAACTGAACATTTGCCACCAACCAGTCCGCATCCAGGGTGATGGTCTGTGGCGTCAATGAAGCGATTGTGATTGTGGCGGTGCCATTGTTCGTGGGCATGACCCCGGTCGACCAATTGTCCGGGTTGGACCAGAGGGTGTCCGATCCATTTCCGGTCCATGTTTGTGCATGGCTCTGGACGGTGACCGCCCCAAGCAAAACACACAAGCCTCTGATGAAGTACCGCATGCCCCCTCCTGATAACGTGAAATTAAAGAACTAAATCCGCTTGCCCGCCTTTTTGCAGCGGCGATTATGGGTCAGTCCCAAGGCGGCGAAGGTAATGGCCATAAGGATGATTGCGGCGGGTTCTGGGATGGCGGAATAGGTGAGATAGATGTCATTCTCATCAACCAACCATGCGAAACCGGCATTAGCCCTTACGCTCTGCAAAGACACGCCCAAACTATCAGGGCTAAGCATATTGGAAGAGAAGATGGAGTTTAAGATGAGATTCGGCTCGTTGAGATTCTCGAACACCAGCCAGATCTGGTCATTGTCCCAAAATGAATCCCCCCAATTCACGGATGAATTGAGATCATCTGTTTCCGAATTAAACACCAAACTCGCGGTAACTCCACTATCGATAAACAAGGTTCCATCTATAACATTTACACCATCATAAGTGATTCCCCTGTCTGACAAATCATTTCCGTTCGAGAACAACTCCCATTCAAAAACGGCGCCAGTATTGTAAGATAGTCCATCGCTAAAAGATTGGAGCCCGGGGCTGTTACCTGGACTGTGGGTGCCTCCATCTTGAATCGTAGTGTTGGACGCAATGGTACCACTACCGCCAAGAATGCCTGGACCAGAGACGATGAGTCCGCCTGTTCCAGCAGAACCATTTACAACCAACACGCCTTCTAGAATGGTCGTAGTGCCCGTGTACGTATTGTTGCCCCCGAGAATTTGGGTGCCAACCCCCTTTTTGACAACATTAATGTCGCCGGTTATGACACCAGAATTTTGTGGGGTTCCATCTCCAAACACAAAAACTTCGTTACTGTAAGTATCAATGGTGAGCACAGAACCATTAGACCCCGTAATTTGATTGAATTCCGAGTACGGACTTTCGACTGAAATGAGACCACCAACAGTTTGGTTGCCTGGCAAAGACAGGTGACCAGATGAATAACTTTGACCAAATGAGATATAACCGAATGGATTCAAAACATCATTTCCCGCCAAATTGACACTTCCTGACTGTATCCACAGGTTCTGAACATAACTATTGTTTGTTTGGGTAAGTTGAAGAAGTCCCTCTCCTTGTTTGATGAGCGACCCCCCGCCAACATTTCCAGTGAGAACGTAGTTGGAATCCATTTCAACCCGAATAGCAACGTCAGAAATGCCCCCACCAAGATTTATGTCATTGTGTATTGTTTGAAAAGAGCTGGAAGTAGTGCCGCCCGACAGTATTAAACCCGGCGTTTGATCTTGATTCATCTCACCAAGGTTTATCACGGCACTACCCAAATTCCATTCATGTCCCGAAGGTCCAATGAATTGTAGTTGAGCCCCGGTCTCAACAGTGATAGAAGATGTCGACGAGATTTCCGAACCACTGGTAACGCGCAAGCGGCCTTCACTTACAACAGTCGCTCCTGTATAGGTGTGATTGTCGACCCCTGAGAGGGTTAAGGTGCCTTGACCCGCTTTAGTCAGGCCGCCGGAACCGCTAATTGGGCCGGAAATCTCCAAAGCGCCGGAACTTGATGTGGTTTCCACATTATTGACGGTTACCACGACGTGACTTTGCAAAGATACGGGCGTGAGAATTTTATTCGTCGTGTCCCCATCGCCTGAGACGGTAATTGTACTCGCGAGGATGCCGGAGTCTAAGATCAAATCGCCACCGGAACCGCTGTTCACCGAAAAATCAAACCCGGTGTTGTTCGTAATGCTTATGGAGCCAAGGGTTATATTTTGATTTAAGGAAACAGAGAGGTCATCCGAAGGGGATGTGAAAACCGCCCCTGCTCCAACGCCATTGGGAACGGTTGAAGGCGACCAATTCGACGAAGTGCTCCAATCCATATTAGAACCTGAGCTTGGAACCCAAGTACTCTGGGCGTTCGCAATAAACGTGAAGTTCATGCAAGTGAAAATGAAAATATTCTTAATCATGATGATTTTTTCCGGGATTTTCAGGTTTATGTTTTCTTTTGAATTTACCACAAATGATTTTGCAGGTTTTCATGTTAGTGTCAACTGACGGCGCTGCCGCTTATTTACGGCAAACTCAATTGGAGAAATGCGGACTTTTCCCGGAATTGCCGGAAAGGAAGGCGGCGGGAACCCGGCACAACTCGGCAAAGCTCGCAACCTGCAATTTTTCCATCGCCCTTTTTTTGTAGCTTTGAACGGTACTGATCCCCACCTGTAATTCGTCCGCCACCTGCTTGAAACTTTCTCCGTCACAAAGGCGGCGCACGACCTCCCTTTCCCGCACTGTCAGCTTTGCGCATTTCGCCTCCAGACTGTCCTGTCTCCAATTCGCGCACACCATATCCAACAGGATCCCGGCTTCGGCGTGCTCCGGGACCGTCAGTACCGTCCAGGAACCAGGCAGGTTCCCGATGGGATCATTCCCAATGCATACCAAGCGGCAGGTTCCGACAAAATCGATTTTCCGGAAAGCCGCGTCCTCCAATGACGCGTGGACCCAATCCCTCGAACTGATCACCACCGTGGTTCCTGAAACATTGTTGTGTATCTGATTCCAGTTTTCCATGCCCACCACTTCAATCGTATGTAGCCTGGCGCGGATCAACGCAATCATCCCCTCTCTCCATAGCGCACGGGGTTCCACTACCAAAAGTCCGCGGTGCTGCCCGCGGACATCGGGATGGTGTGCGGGATGGGTGCGGTTCATGTGATTCTTGGATGAGTATGGATTATGTCAGACTCGAATCTTCATAGTTTAAAACTTTGGCAAGAACGCGCCAAGATGTTAAGAAAATAAAAAGATGGGTACTTGGTACGGACATTTCACGACACTTTGTCGATCTTCAACCATTTTCCGTGCGGCCCTCCGAGATGCCCGTGATGTTTGGGCCCGAGTCTCGGGGTGCGGTTTGAAAACCGTTCACCTGTTGCTATGAAAGCATACTTGATTTTGGCGTGGCCATTTCTTTTAGAATATGCCACGGAAATTGGATGTCTCTTTCGCCTAATCTTCGGAAACGTCTGCCCGCCGCCTGGAGCCCGGAGTGTTGGTCGGTTCAATATGCTTTTGACCGATTTCAGGTATGGCGTTATCGGCGGGCTCATGCGGATTTGCCTTGGCTCACCGAAGGGGCGAATGAAATTTTGATCCGGCACATCACCCCGGAGGACCGGGTGCTTGAATTCGGGTGCGGTGGCAGCACCCTCTTTTTCGCGCGCCATTGCCAACGGGTGGTCTCCATCGAACACAATTCCGATTGGCACCGATTGATTGCAAATCAGTTGCTCGATGCGAATTTGGAGCCAAAAGTGGATCTGCGCCTGCGGCCCCGCGAATCATATGCCGAAGCCGCCAAATCACTGCCCGACCAGCATTTTGACATAGTGCTGGTGGACGGCATTCGCCGTGCCGAATGTGTTCTGGCCAGCCTTGGCAAACTCAAACCCGGAGGTTTGCTGATCGTCGATAACATCAACCGCCATGTGCCCAACGACAGTCCCGGCCCCGGGTCACTTCGGGCTTGGGACCCGGATGATTCCGAACACATCCAGTGGCAGAACCTTCAGCATCAACTCGCAAATTGGGATCAAGTTTGGACCTGCAACGGGGTTACGGACACCTTGTTGGCGTATGCGCCCAGTTGATCCGGCATGACAAGATTGTAGTTCCGTGGGCATTGCCCCGATTCCCGTATTGCATTCGGCCTGGTTTTGTCTATGAAATCGGCGTGGATTTCATTCTTGGCCAATTGCAAAACTTGAAACCGATCCTCGGCGAACATCCCATGTTCGCGGCGGGTCTTTTGCTTTTGACCGGGTATTTGATTGGCAAACTGGCGGCACTCTTGAAATTACCGGAGGTGACGGGCTACATTCTCGCGGGTTTGCTGGTGGGTGAATCGGTGACCGGGATTTTCCCTTCCGCCATGAACGACTCTTTCATCATCATCACCGAAACCGCCCTGGGCCTGATCGCTCTGGCCATTGGGGTCGAGTTCTCGGCATCCAAGCTCAAGCGAATTGGCCGGGCCACGATGGTCATCAATCTGGTGCAGGTGTTTCTGACCCTGGCCGCCGTAACATTGGCCATGTTATTGATGGGCATGGACCTGCCGTTCGCACTCCTGCTGGGCGCCGTGGCCACGACCACCGCTCCCGCCGCTTCCCTGGCCGTGGCCCATTCCCTCCGCGCCCGGGGCAAATTCGTCGATTACATTCACAGCATCATTGCTTTGGGCGACGCGGGTTGTCTGCTGCTCTTCGGGCTCATCCTATCATTTATTGGCAAATTGCTCGGCGCGACCGGCGGCGGAGGCGGCGACATCCTGCACGCCCTGCGCGAAGTCGGCATTTCCCTCGTCCTCGGCCTCGTGGGCGGCTTTGCGCTTCACAAAATCACCCGCGACAAAAAAGGCCCGAACGAACTGTTGATTCTTTCATTGGCGATCATTTTCCTGACCACCGCCACCGCGATCATCTTTCACCTGTCCCCCCTGCTCTCCAACATGACCATGGGATGCGTGCTGGTGAACCTCTCCGCCCGCAATCACCGCCTGTTCCGGGCCTTGGAACCTCTGACCCCGCCCTTGTACGCCCTGTTTTTCGTCATTGCCGGCACCGAGCTCAACCTGGAAGTGTTTTATCGCCGGGAATTGGCATTGATGGGAGGCGTATACATCCTGGTGAGAGCGGCGGGCAAATATTGCGGCGCCTGGCTGGGCTGCCTGGCCAGCGGTATCCGGGAACCGATCCGCGCCAACTTGGGTTGGTGCATGTTGCCCCAAGCCGGCGTCGCCTTGGGTCTGGTGCTACTCATCCAAACCTCGCCCGTCATGCAACGCCTGTCCGAAAGCCAGGTGCAAGTGCTCAACGACATGGTCAACATCGTCCTCATGTCGGTATTCGTCAATGAGCTGATTGGCCCGCCACTCTTGAAAATGGCCATTATGAGAGGGAACCAAAACGAGGACGAATTGGAGAAACACCCCGCATGAACTTTTATGACCTCACCTGCCAAGCCGCCTGCGCCGCCAATGTTCCCGCGCGACACCGCGAGGATATTCTCCGGGTCATTGCCCGCCAGGCCATCCATTCGCCCATTCTGAAAAAAATCGGGGAGGACGCCATTTATGAAGCCTTGCTGGCGCGGGAACATCAGGGCAGTACCGGCTTCGGGGACGGAGCCGCGATTCCGCACGCGCGTTTCGACGATCTGGACGACTTCGTTTTTTTCATCGTCACCAGCCGCCATCCCATCGATTTCGAAGCCATCGACAAAAAAAAGGTCTCCGTCTTCTTCGTGCTCATCGGCCCCTCCGGCCAAGTCAAAGAGCACCTCAAAGCCCTGGCGGCGGTCTCCACGGTGCTGGCCCGCACCAACGTGAAAAACGAATTGAAGCTCGCCGCCGACGGCCCGGTGCTGTACGAAACCTTTTTGCGCCGCACCAAAGACGAAAAACCCGCCCATTTCCAACAAAAACACAAACTGCTCCTGGTCATTCTTTACGAAGACGATCTTTTTTACGACCTTCTCGAGTTTTTTCTTCAGGAAGGCATTGACGGTGCCACGGTGCTTGATTCCCTGGGCATGGGACATTACATCTCCAATATTCCCCTCTTCTCCAGCTTTGTGAGTTTTATGAACGAAGATCACAACCGAAGCCGCACCATCATCGCCACCGTGCCCGAAGACCAAATCAAAAGCCTGGTCAGCGGCATCGAGGACATCACCGGCGACCTGGACAAAACCCAAGGGGCCATGATCATGGTCCTGGACATGGCATTTTCCAAAGGATCCATGAAAATGTTGTGATGAAAACCTTTTAGAAGCAACAATCCAACCCGAAAACAGGACAAGCGAAAATGAACCAACTGGAACAACTGAAACAACACACCGTGGTCGTGGCCGACACCGGCGATTTCGAAACCATGCGCGATTACAAACCCCGCGACGCCACCACCAACCCGAGCCTGATCTTCAAAGCCGTACAGCAAGACGCCTATCGTCCCCTGCTCGACCAAGCCATGCGCGATCACGCCGGAAAACCCATCGCGGAGATTATCGATCAAACCCTGATCCTTTTCGGCCTGAAAATACTGGAAATCGTTCCCGGACGCGTTTCCACCGAAGTGGACGCCCGCCTTTCCTTCGACACCGAAGGCACGGTGGAAAAAGCCCGCCACCTCATCGAGCTGTATGCCCGGGCGGGCATCGACCGCGAGCGGATCCTCATCAAAATCGCCTCGACCTGGGAAGGCATCAAAGCCGCGGAAATCCTGGAAAAAGAAGGCATACACTGCAACCTCACCCTGTTGTTTTCCTTCGCACAGGCCGTGGCCTGCGCCGAAGCCGGGGTCACCCTCATTTCCCCTTTCGTGGGCCGCATCTACGATTGGTACAAAAAAGAAAACGGCAAGGACTACCAAGGCGCGGACGATCCGGGCGTGCAGTCCGTGGTCCGCATCTACAACTACTACAAAAAATTTGACTACCCCACGGAAGTCATGGGCGCGAGTTTCCGCAATGCCGGACAAATCCGCGAACTCACCGGCTGCGACTTGCTCACCATCAGCCCCGCCTTGCTGGGCGAATTGCACGAAGCCGATGGCGATTTACAACCCCGCATCAGCGTGGAAGCGGCCAAGGCCATGGACATCGAGCGCCTGCATTTGCAGGAAAAAGACTACCGCTATCAGCACAATCTCGACCCCATGGCCGTCGAGAAACTCGCCCAAGGCATCCGCGCCTTTGCCAGTGACATCGAAGCCTTGGAAAAACTGATCCAATCCGAAGGCTGAACCCCGGAACCCGCCCGTGACCGCCCCTACCAAACCCGGGGGAACGCCCCGCCCTCCCCGCCATCCGCTTTGGGCCGTGGCCCTGCTGTTGCCGATTCCTTCCTTGGGCGGGGCGGCGGCCATGTGGTGGTGGCCGGACACCGTATTGGGCAAAAGCCTCTACACCTTCAGCAAGTTCGCCTTGCTTGCCTTTCCCTTGCTTTGGCACCGCCATGTGGACAGCGGGGACTTTCACCTGCCCCGTCCCCGCCTTGACGACCTGAAGAGAGGCCTGCCCTCGGGCCTGTTTTTCCTGTTGGCGGTTCCAGTCGGGTACATTTTAGTCGCCCGGCATTTCCTGGACCCCGCGGAGATTGCCACGCAACTGCAGTCCGTCGGCTTGGGACATCCCCTCACCTTTGCGGCCATGGCCGTTTATTGGTGTACGGTGAATGCGATTTTGGAAGAAATGGTGTGGCGCTGGTTTTTCTTCCGGCAAATCCAACAACTCACCCCGCGGAAGACCCTGGCAATTGTTCTCTGCGCGGCCGGGTTTGCCCTGCATCACTGGGTCGTGGTCCGCGCCTGGCTTCCGACAGACTCGACGGCGGCGGCGACCTTAGCCGTGTGGGTCGCCGGAGCCGTCTGGTGCAGGCTCACCCTCCAAACCAACCGCATCGTACCCGCCTGCATCAGCCACATGCTTGCCGACGTGGGCATCGTCCTTGTGGGTGTCTGGGTTCTGTTTGCCTGAGTTGGCATAGGGACCAGAGTAATATGATGTGCGGCTTGATGAAGATCTTCTTTATGTTGACCCTATCCACTTCAGATAAACCTGAAACCGTGAGATCTTTGCTTTGAATCCGCACAATCTCATGGGCTGCAAAGAATTGTCGGGAATACTCGACAGACCGCATGGGTATGCCTCGATTCCCGACAATTCCTTTCGCTCCATGATCTTGCACGCCTTCTTTGCAAATATCTCACGGATTCAGGATAAAAAAACATGTCTTCGAAAAGCACCTGAAAATTCAGTCCTTGCGTTTTTGCTCGTTAAGTGTCAAAATCATCTTATGATTCAGATAGACACCAGATCGCATGGGTACACGGCCCTTTTAAAGGAGGAAATCGATTTACCCGCCGTTCAAGAATTGGACTTTGACCTCCGTAACGAGCTGGCCGGACTGGAGGACAGCGAGTTTGTCCTTGTCCTGGATGCCCGGAAATTCCATCATTTTACTGCCGATGGCCAAGCCCTCTTCGAAGAGTTGCTCGAATTCTGCTTCGAATCAGGTTTGGCCAGAATTTCGGTGCTTGCGGTCTCGACCGCCCACGCCGGCCTGTTTTGTGAAATGATGCTGCGGGCGGACCTGATGGACATCTACCAGTATCTGGATCTCTCCTATGAGGAGGATTGGCGGACCGAGCTGGAAACCTTTCTTGCGGAACCTTTTGATTGAACGACAGGTGAATTTTATCCCGCCCATACATTGACAATGTCAATCTTTGGGATAAGGGATTCCCCGATTCCCCCGCAAAATTGAAACCCTCATTAAAGGATAATTCCATGCCCATTGCCACCACCGAGCAATACAAACAAATGCTGGTGAACGCCAAGAAAAACGGCTTCGCCTACCCCGCCATCAATATCGTGAATTTGGAAGGCATCAACGCCGCCCTTGAAGCGTTCACCGAATGTGGATGCGACGGAATGATTCAAGTTTCCACCGGCGGCGGCGCCCATGCCACCGGCGCGCTGGCCGACTCCGCCGAAGGCGCCATCGTCTTGGCCGAAGCCGCCCACCGCCTCGCGGAAAGGCACCCCGGTCTCGTGGTCCTGCACACCGACCACTGCATCAAGGAAAAAGTCGATCCGTTCATGATTCCCCTCATCGCGGAATCCGAAAGCCGGGTCAAAAAAGGCCTCAAGCCCCTCTTTAACAGCCACATGTTCGACGGCTCCGCCCTTCCCTTGGAAGAAAACCTCGAAATCGGCCTCAAACTCGCCCGCCGCCTCCGCGACATCGGCATGTTCATCGAAGTCGAATCCGGCGTGGTCGGCGGTGAAGAAGACGGCATCGACAACTCCGACGTCAAAGCCGAAAAGCTCTACACCACCCCTGAGGACATGATTCTCGTCTACGAAACCCTCAAGGAAGTGGAAACCTTCATGTACGCGGCCACCTTCGGCAACGTGCACGGCGTGTACAAGCCCGGCAACGTCAAACTCACCCCCAAAATTTTGCGCGACGGCCAAAAAGCGGTGCAGGAAAAATGCGGAACCGGCCCCAACCCCTTGGACCTCGTCTTCCACGGCGGTTCCGGATCCGACCCCGCCGAAATCGCGGAAACCCTCGGCTACGGCGTCATCAAGATGAATGTCGACACCGACACCCAGTACGCCTTCACCCGCCCCATCGCCGACCACATGTTCAAAAACTACGACGGCGTGTTGCGGATTGAAGGGGAAATGGGCAACAAGAAGGTCTACGACCCCCGCTCCTACCTCAAGGCCGGCGTCGAAAACATGAAAGAACGCATCAAACGCGCCGTGCGCGAACTGAATGCCGAAGGCCACAGCCTCAACGCATGACCATGCATCACCACGCATGACCATAGCATGACAATGTATGACCATAGCATGACAATGTATGTCCATGTATGACCATAGCATCACAATGTATGACCATGCATGCCCCCCAAAAAGCGGCCTCTTCGGAGGCCGCTTTTTTTATGGCAATAAAGCGTGCTTTTCCCGCCCTGCCTGCTTGATTGCCCCCATGAAACGGATGCATAAAATAATCCTCGCGCTCGTGCTGGGGATCGTATTGCTTGCCGGATGCGGGGTACACCAAAAGACCCCGCATCCAAGCGGCAGACTCGAACTGCCGGAGGCGGGCTTTTCGTATGTGACCCCGGACGGCTGGTATCGGACCAAACTCATGGGCATCGACCACATCATTGTTTCCGGCCCGGCGGATTACGGCATTGAGCCGAATCTCTTTGTGCGCTTTGTCAAACCCGCCTCCGACAAAAGCATGAAGGAAGAAATGCTGGAAATCTACAAGCAGAATCAAAACGAATACGAGGTCGAACAAGAGGAAGATTTCGCGACGGACGCCGGCCTGCAAGGCACCAAAATCACCGCCCGGCACACATCCAAAGACGCCCTGCCCCTCGCCAAGTTTCATTACGTCTTTCAGGATGGCGACCGCCTCATCGGCATCACCGCAACCTGCGCATCTCCCAGGAAAGAGCGCTACGAGCCCATTTTCGATGCGGCCATGAAGTCGTTGCAAATTGAGTGAACGGATGGATCATCCTGAAATCGCATGGGTACCAGGAAGAGTGGCATCCCGTTGGGATGCGCTTTCGGGGGGGCGCGGTCCAGGGGTTTCACCCCTGGCTGATGAGTGGCATCCCGTTGGGATGCAAGTTCCTGGATGCAAACCCATTCCCGATTGACCCCAACGGGGTCCCACTCGTCAGCCCGGCGGCAACGCCCCGGGAAACGTATCCCAATCCCATTTGACGACCCCAACGGGGTCGCACTCCTCTTCGGGGGCAGAGAAGAAACGCCGGATGGTCGCTTACTTCCGGCGGCGGAAGATCGCCAGAGTACCCATGGCGATGACCAACAACATCAAGGTCCCTGGCTCGGGGATGGGCGCGACCGACTCAAAACTGAAGCCCAGACGGGCTTCATCGAAAATAAACGAAGGGTCCTGCACACTGTTGCCCGTTTCTCCCCGCAGGATAAGGGCGTTGAGGTTGTGTCCCCCAAAATGATCGGCGGCAAAAGTGTAGTCGGCGGTGCCGGGGTTGGTCAGGCTCGCGGGATTGGCCCACACCTGAACGGTTCGATTGCCTTGCCCTCCATCGTGAAATCGGGCAATGACCAGGTGCGTGGTATCGGCGGCAAAGACATCAGTGCTTGTGCCAAAGGTATTGCCTGTACCCGCAACGAGGTTGCCGGATGCGTTAAAGCCGAAAAAATGTTCCCGGGGTCCTCCGGTTTGGCTGCTACCGACCTGCCAGCGCATGGAGCCTGCGGTGCCCGGAGAAAACTGAAGCAGACCGCTCATATAAAAGGTGTCTCCGAGCCCGCCTGTAGTGGGGATCGCATTACGTCTTACTCCCTTGGTTTGGCCGCCGGAGGCGCTGCCGGAGCGGAAAATCTCCAAGGCGCCCGCGGTGGTGATCAAAGACTCGGTCCCTGTCTGGTTGGTCCAAGTGAGGCCGGTGCTGTTGACGCGGGGGTAGACGCTCGCCGCCACACTATCTTGGTTGACCCAAGCATTTTCCGTACTGAAGCCGAGCCGATCCGGGGCCTGACCGTGGAGGGCGTCATTGTTTGTTCCATTCGTGGATGCGGGTTCGGATTGGTATTCATTTGCGGCGGGAAATTCGCCCCCGGCGAGAAAACCATCGTAGGCCAACAAGCTGGCGGAAGCTTGGGCGGCGACCATGAGGACGGCGAGGGATGGAATAAAGGGCTTTAATTTCATGGTTTGTCTCTTGGATCGGAAAAGTATGTGTAACTACTTGATTTTCCCATAAAGACGGTTGCACGGCAAGGGGAGAAATTTGATTAAATTACGCATATTTTTGATCAAACCGCGCATTTCGGTTTGATTTTGTGGTTTTTGTTTCCTTCTGTTCAAACCACGATGAAATTGAACAGAAGCACGCGAAGGGAGCGAAGGAATTTTCCATGCAGCCAAGAGGGTGTGCGGAATACGGAGTTCCCAAAGCGGCAGCTCCGTTCGTCCCTCACTGCGCTACCGCACTCCAAAGACGCTTCGCGTCCGCGCGTGGAGAGTTGTAGCGGCATCCTTGTGTTGGCGCGGTTCGGAAAGAAGCGGTCATTCGACAAAGTGCCCCCGCCTCAGAAAGTGCGGGGACGCGAAGCGTCTTTGGAGTGCGCGTACCTTCAGGTACCTCTTTTTGAACGACATCCCTCATTCCGCAATCCGAAATCACGATGGGGTTGAAACCCCCAGGTCCTTCAGGCGACGCTACGCGGCGCACTCAACCTGCTGTTTCCCGCTCCGTGGATTGAAATCCACGGCTATGCGTGGGCCTGTCGCTACGCGACACAAGAACATCAGTAAACTTGTGGTCAGTTTCTAAAAATTGCCCCTCCAAATTGAGTTCTGGAGCCCGTCGACCCCCGCACCCTAAAACGGCAGCAAAAGCGACCGCACTCCGAAGGCGCTTCGCGCATCCAGCAATCAAAAAAAGCGCGGGCTTCCGAGATCGGAAACCCGCGCGTAGAGGAATCGGGAATTGGCACTACTTACTTCCGGCGGCGGAAAATCGCCAGGGTACCCAAAGCGATGCCCAAAAGCACCAGGGTGCCGGGTTCGGGGATGGCGACGATGTCACTGAGGGACTGGCTTATTACGATTTCATCTGTCGTGACCGATCCACCTTCACTCAAGGTATTTGAGAATCTCAAAGTATTAAATGGCAATGGATTGCTTCCCCCATCAAAAAAGCGGAGGATACCCCAGCCACTTCCATCCGCCGTGCCCAAATTGGCGAGTGTGGGATTGGGGTCGGCAGTAATCTCGGGGTTCACCCATATATCGTAACGTTCAAAAAATGCACTGTTCGGATTGCCTTCGCTCTGCTGATAGGCCCTTAAAACAATCAGATGCGTTTCGTCAGCCGCAAGATTGGAATTGAACACAGTGGCAGATCCTCCATTTGGCGTGAAGGAAAAGGCCCCTGTACTGTGATTGATGCTAAAAACAGATGGACGATTTTTCTCATTCGTAAAGGTCAGCGTGCTGTCAGCGGTAGCCCCTCCAGAATAACTCACCAAAAATGAGAGAAAATAATCATCGGTATTGTCCATCACGTAATTCAGCCCTCTGGTGAGGGTTTTCGCATGTGACCCACCAGAAGCGCGAAAATGCTCCAGAGATCCGTTGCTCGTGGGGGCATAATTCTCGTAGCTCAACCCGCTGGACCGTGGGACATAATCAACCACGCCTGCTGCCATGCCGCCTGTCTGAGACCAATTCCCGGTGAAACCTGTTTTGGCAGGACCTTGGCCTACAATGGTTGTATCTACCGTATAGCCTGAAAACCCTTCATACACCAACAAGTCCGCATGGGCCTGATGCACGAAGAGGGCGGCGATGAAGAAGGGTAAGGTCTGTATTTTCATAATTTGTCTCCTGAGAAGTGGGTTAAGGTTCAGGTATCGTCATGATTGACCTCATCAGTTTGCCACAAAATGAGGGCAGGCGGCAAGAGCAGGTGCTTGTTAGATTTACGCAAAGTTTTGCTCAAACCGCGCATTTCGACTTGATTTTGAGCGGAAATTGGGCATGTGTGGATGAATGACGGACGCATACGAACCACGATCACCGGTATTGCGGCAGGCGGATTGGGCCTCGCTGACCTTTTCCCTGCAATGGGTGTATGAGAGTGAAGTCCCCTTCGACGGGCGGGGTCCCCGATCCAATCCGGATTTGGCGGCTTGGTTGTTGCTGCACGGCACGGCATCCGTGCGGGTGGATGGGCAGCGTCCGGTGGATGCGAACGCGGGAGATTGGCTGTTTCTTCCGGCGGGTGACCGGATTCAGGATTTCTCTGAGGATGCCCGCATTTTGTCACTGTGCTGGCGGGCAAAATGGCCGGATGGCCGCAATCTTTTTGATCAGGGGTTGCCGATGGTGATTTCATCGGAGGCGCAACCCGAATTGACAACGGCGGCTCGAAAACTTCTTTTCTTTTCGGAAAGTCGCTTGCAGGACGTCCCCATGCCGACGTGGCGGTTACGGGCCTCGGCACGGTTGGACGGTGACGGGTTTTTTGAGGGGGAGATTCTCCTGCTGCAATGGATAAGAATGGTGATGGGGGGCTTGGCCGCTCGGGGCGTGGTGCCCTCGCTGCACGACATTCCGGATGACCGGGTCTTGCAGGCGCTGGAACACATCGAATTCCTGCCATTGCACCGGGCTCTGAGTGTGGAAAAGCTTGCCGGGAAAGTGGGCCTGAGCACCAGTCAATTGAACCGCCTTTTTTCCCGACATGTGGGCCACACCCCCAAGGCGCATCTGCATCTGCGCCGCATTTCCGAGGCCAAACACTTGCTGCAAAGCGGGGACATGCCCATCAAGGAAGTGTCCTTCCAACTGGGCTTCGCCTCTCAAAGCGCCTTCAGCCACTGGTTCACCAAAGAAGTGGGCTGCAATCCCAAAACCTACGCGCGAAGACCGTTGCCGCCGGTGGGGTGAGGGGAGTGCGGAGTGCGGAGTGCGTGCGCGGCGAAGCCGCTTTGGAGTGCGCGTAGCGAGTGCAACGAAGCTACCGCTTTCCGGAGCCTGAGAATTCTGCCGATGCGGTTGGCTGTTGAAGGTTGCCGCTTCACCCTTCGATGTTCAACGCTCGCTTTCCCCAATAAGATCCGTGCCCATCCGTATCCGTGGTTATGGATATCAAAGTTCAATGTCCGGTGTCCATCCAAAGCCCCCCAAGGCCCGAAAGCGGCAGCTCCGTTCGTTCCTCACTGCGCTACCGCACTCCAAAGACGCTTCGCGTCCGGGAATTTGGAGCTGTTCAGGCATCAATAGCCAGGGACTCGGCAACAACCCGGACCAGCCATTGCTTTGCGAGCTTCGCTTCCTTCTGTTCAAATACGTTGCATTGGAACAGAAGTACACGAAGGGAGCGAAGGAATCCTTTTTCTCGCATCCACTCCGTGCCTTTGTGCCTCTGTGAGAGACAATCACCAATGATGAGTGCGGAGTGTGGAATGCCCCCTTCGCCCCTGCCGATGCGGAGATCCTCCTATGCGCTCCGCTGCTTCGGCGGACACGGTCGGCGCTCCTGTACCCCGGAACCCCGTTTGGACCCTTCACTGGCTTCCTCCCTCGAGTCCATAAACAAAAACCCCGCGCTTCCGAAGAAACGCGGGGTTTGCAGAGGCTTTTCGGGTGGCGCTTACTTCCGGCGGCGGAAGATCGCCAGCGTACCGAGGGCGATGCCCAAGAGCACCAAGGTGCCGGGTTCGGGGATGACCACCAGTTTCAGGCTGCCTTCTTCAAAGTAGGCAGATCGGCCATCGCCCAGGTCGTGGGCGTTTTCGACGCCCCAATTGTTCACCCCGGTAAAATTAATCCCCGAGCCATCGATGAGCGTAAACTCGCCGATGCCGCCGAATGTGTCCAAGCCAAGCAGGTCCGTCACCCAGAAGTCGTCAAAGCTGACTGAGGCGTTTCCCGTGTTTAGCGTGGAGAACGGATCAAACACAAACCGGGCGCCGGATTCAAAGAAGATGTCACGGTTGATGGTGCCATTGCCCCCGAGGACACCGTCGGATTGCACCGTGACCGTGTTACCATCGTCGGTCAATACCCCGGTGACAAGCAGGGTTCCGTTTGCAACCGTGGTGGTGCCATTATAGATGTTGTTGGCGTTGGAGAGTTCGAGGGTTCCGCCGCCTGAGAGGGTTAGATCTGCGGGGTTTGTGGGTGTGAGGGAGTCTCCTTTGCGCACCTGGGCACTGATCTCCACGTAGGAACCATCGGCAATATCCATTTCCATGGAACGGGCCGGGCTGCTTGTGTTTCCAATCCAGAACTCATTCCCGCCGAAGGTGGTTTTGCCGGTGTTGGTGATCACCAGGGTGGTGGTGTCGCTGTTTTCGGTTTCAAATCGGAACCCTCCATTCAGGGTGAGGTCTTCGCTCCCGGAAATCTCGGGATTTTGAAAAGCCTGGGATCCATCGATCGAGGTGACTCGAACAAGGTTGTCAATGGTGGCTCCACCCGAACCAGCCCGCAATTGGCTGTCGGCGTAGGCCTGCCATTCGATGACCTCAGCCGTGGGAAGATCAAAATCATTGCGAAGCTCCAACACGCCGCCACGGTGGGTGATGGCACTCGAATGGCTGGCATCAATGAGCCCCCCGAGGGATAAGACGCCCGTAAACCCGATACCGGTACGAATTTCGCTGCCGCGGGTGTCGTCCGTACGGGAATATCCATTGATCCATACGTTGCCTTCATTCACCACGTTTAAAAAACGTCCGTCATTTCCCGTGGTGTTTGAGCGAAACCCGCCATTAAAGTTCAAGGTGCCGCCCATCGGATCCACATTGCGGGGACCATTGTGACTGAACGAACGGTGTGGGAAAACCAAGTTTAAGCAACGACGTAAAATCGGGGTGGGGATACTTTTCTTGCTGCACATGCAGTCCTGATTTTTCATGCGCATCCCTTCCTTCACGT
>JAFIGC010000242.1 GCA_020831635.1 Verrucomicrobiota bacterium
GGCGTGAGATCAAGAGTCCGGTCTCCCCCGAAGGCTTTTCCCCATTTTCTGGCTCCACAACCATTCTTTCTCATTTCTCAAAAGCCATGCCACAAGCATCATAATACCAAGCATCAAAATACCTCTTGTAACAGTTGCAATATTACAGACAAAGCTTGAGACAAAGGCCCCCTGCGCCCCAGCCGATGCGGCGATCGGCGCTCCTGTCTCGCTTCGTTCAACGTTCAATGTTGGAAGTTCGATGTTCGCTTTCTTCATCCCGCTTGGGGCAAAAGACCGCATCAGGAATTAGTCTTCGCCATCATCGTCTTCTTCATCCTCTTCCTCGTCGGCATCGTCCTCATCCTCGACGTCATCCTCTTCGGGAATCTCGTCCTCGACAAGTTCTTGATCATCGCCGGGCGCTTCTTCGGGCTTGACGGTGTCTTCCTCTTCCTCGTCGGGCTCGCGCTCCACGGGAATGGCGGCCACCAAACGGTCGCTCTCATCCAACCGCACCAATCGCAAGCCCTGGGTGTTGCGCCCCATGGGCCGCAGGTCTTCGACTTTCATGCGAATGACCACCCCGCGCTCGGTGATGAGCATCAGGGCGTGGTTTTCATTCACCGTGAACGCGGTGACCACTTCGCCATTGCGTTCGTTGACGACAATCGTGCGCACCCCGAGTCCGCCCCGCTTGATTTCGCGGTACTCGCTGATCGGCGAACGCTTGCCGTACCCGTTCTCGCAAACCACCATGAGGGTTTCCTCGGGATCGGCCACGGTACAACTGACCACGTGCTGACCTTCCCGCAGGCGAATGCCGCGGACGCCGCGCGTGGCCCGTCCCTGGCTGCGCAACTGGCTTTCACTGAACCGAATCGTCATGCCGCCGGAGGTGGTGATCATCAATTCGTCGTTGCCATTGGTGAGCTTCACGTTGATGAGCAGGTCGTCCTCGTCAATCGCAATCGCCTTGATCCCGTTGGTGCGCACGTTTTTGAAGGCGGCCAGGTTGGTTTTCTTGGCCACGCCTTTGCGGGTGACGAACACGAGGTTTTCATCCTCGTTGAATTCGCGAATCCGAATGAAGGCGGTGATTTTCTCGTTTTCCTGCAAATCCAGCAGGTTGATGATGGCCTTGCCCTTGGAACCGCGCGGCGATTCGGGAATTTCGTAGACTTTTTTCCAAAATACGCGCCCCTTCTCCGTAAAACAGAGGAGAATATCGTGGGTGGAGGCAAAGAAGATGTTTTCGACGAAATCCTCTTCCTTGGTGCTCATGGCCCGAATGCCGCGACCGCCCCGACGCTGTTCGCGATAGGTGTCGGCAGGCACGCGCTTGATGTAGCCCTGGTGGCTGATGGTGATGACCGAGGGACGGTCTTCGATGAGGTCCTCGAAATTGATTTCGGAATCGTCGGCGGTGATTTCCGTGCGGCGGGGATTGCCGTACACTCGCTTCATTTCGATCAGGTCGTCTTTGATCACCCCGTAAATCAGGGCCGGGTCGGCGAGCAGGGATTTCAAATAGGCAATGCGTTCCTGGATCTCGTCGTATTCCCCCTGCACCTTGTCGCGCTCCAGGCCGGTGAGTTGGTACAAACGCATTTCCAAAATGGCGTTGGCCTGGATTTCGGAGAACCCGAAGCGGGCAATCAAACCGGAGCGGGCTTCGTCGCGATTGGACGCGGCCCGAATGATGCGTACCACCTCGTCCATGTTGTCCATGGCGATGAGCAGACCTTCGAGAATGTGGGCCCGGGCTTCGGCCTTGGCCAGATCGAACTGGGTGCGGCGGGTGACCACTTCAAAGCGGTGGTCCAGAAATGCCTTGAGCATTTCCTTGAGGTTCATGACCTTCGGACGCCCATGGTCGATGGCCAGCATGATGGCGCCAAAGGTGTTTTCCAGGAAGGTCTGCTTGTACAGGTTGTTGAGCACGATGGTGGCCATGGCATTCCGCTTGATTTCGATGACCACGCGAATCCCGTCTTTGTCGGACTCGTCTCGCACGTCGGAAATGCCTTCAATGCGTTTTTCCCGCACCAATTCCGCGACTTTGGCCACCAAATTGGCCTTGTTGACCGTGTAGGGCAGTTCGGTGATGATGATGGTTTCCTTGCCGCGGGCATCTTCTTCGATATCGGCCACGCCCCGAATGCGGATGAGTCCGCGCCCGGTTTCATACATCTTGATGATTTCATTGACCCCGCGCACCATGGCGCCGGTGGGGAAATCCGGCCCTTTGATGAATTGCATGAGGTCGCGGATGGAGCATTCCGGAGTCTCGATCAGATGCACAAGCCCGTCAATCAGCTCGTCCAAGTTGTGCGGAGGAATATTGGTGGCCATGCCCACGGCGATCCCGGTGCTTCCATTGGCGAGCAAATGCGGGATGCGGGAGGGCAGCACGGTGGGCTCTTCCAACTTTTCGTCGAAGTTGAGCCGCATGTCCACGGTATTTTTGTCAATGTCGGCCAGCAAATCCTCGGCCAGGCGATTGAGACGACATTCGGTGTACCGGTAGGCGGCGGGCGGATCCCCGTCGATGGACCCGAAGTTCCCCTGGCTGTCGATGGTGGGATAGCGCATGGAAAACAACTGCGCCTGACGCACCAGCGCGTCGTACACCGCCGAGTCGCCGTGCGGATGGAATTTCCCCATCACTTCCCCGACCACGCGGGCGCATTTGACGAAGGGACGGGTGTGCACCCAGCCGCCTTCTTTCATGGCGAACAGAATGCGGCGGTTCACCGGCTTCAACCCGTCGCGGGCGTCGGGCAAGGCACGGCCAATGATGACGGACATCGAATAATCGATGTAGTCGCGTTGCATCTCATCTTCGATGTTGATGAGGTCGATATGGTCTGCGGGAGGCGTATTGGGATCCATGTGAAAAAGCGTCCTTCTGGGCTAAAAGCGGGTCAAATGTCGAGGTTGCGCACGTTGAGGGCGTTGGCTTCGATGAAATCGCGGCGGGGGCTGACTTCATCGCCCATGAGAATGGTGAAAATCTGGTCGGCTTTGATGGCGTCTTCCAACACCACCCTCACCAACTTGCGGCTGCGGGGATCCATGGTGGTTTCCCAGAGCTGGAGGGGGTTCATTTCCCCCAGACCTTTGTAGCGTTGGATGGTCATGCCTTTTTTGCCCAGATCGCGGATGCGGTCGAGCAAATCCATGATCCGTGACATCTCGGCCACGGTTTCCCCGCCTTCGACCAAGCTCAGCACGGTTTCCTCGCCGGAGAGCAGGCGGCTGGGGTCCAGCCCCAAGGCACTGAGTTCATCCATGGCCTCGCGAATGCGTTCTTTGGACTGAATGTCCACATACCGGAATGGCCGGCCTTCGGTTTCCAGGGCGTCGTTGATTTTGCGCAATTCCTCTTCGTCATGGGCAAAACGGGTTTCCTTTTCCTTGCCGCTGCCGCGAATCACCGCGTACAGGGGCAAAGTGCCATCGTCGCGACGATGGGCGATATAGTCGGCGGGGTCCACTTCCTTGCGCTTCACCAAATCCAGCAAAGGCTCCAGCTTGCTCAACACTTGCAGCGTCTTTTCCAGCCCTTCCGCGTCGAGAATTTCCTCGCCCTCGGCATTGTGGCCGACGATGCCCTCGGAACCCAATTCCATCAACATCCGGGTCAGGGCCGGATCGTTTTGAATGTATTCCTCGCGCTTGCGGCGCACCACCTTGTACAGCGGCGGCTGGGCGATGTAGACATATCCCCGCTCGATCAGTTCCGGCATCTGACGATACAGGAACGTGAGAATCAGGGTGCGAATGTGGAGCCCGTCCACGTCCGCGTCGGTCATGATAATGATGCGGTGATAGCGGGCTTTTTCAATATTGAAGTCATCCTTGCCGATGCCACAGCCGATGGCGGTGATCATGGTCTGGATTTCCTTGTTGCCCAGGATTTTGTCCAAACGCGCCTTCTCCACGTTCAGCACCTTGCCGCGCAGCGGCAGAATCGCCTGAAAGGTCCGGTCGCGTCCCTGTTTCGCGGAACCGCCCGCCGAATCCCCTTCGACGATGTAAATTTCGCATTTGGACGGGTCGCGTTCGGAACAGTCCGCCAGCTTGCCCGGCAGCGAGGCCGAATCCAAGGCCCCCTTGCGCCGGGTCAGATCCCGGGCCTTGCGGGCCGCCTCGCGGGCGGTGGCCGCCAACAAAGCCTTTTCAATCAACTTGCGGGCCACGGCCGGATGTTCTTCCAGATAGACCGAAAGTTCCTCGTTCACCACGTTTTCAACGATCCCCTGCACATTGCTGTTGCCGAGCTTGGTTTTCGTTTGACCTTCAAACTGCGGATCCGGCACTTTCACACTGATAATCGCAGTCAGGCCCTCGCGGATATCGTCCCCGGTCATGCCCACCTTCTCGTCCTTGATCAGCTTGTTGGCCTTGCCATACGCGTTGATCGTCCGCGTCAACGCGGACCGGAAACCGCTCAAGTGGGTGCCGCCCTCGTGGGTGTTGATGTTGTTGGCAAAGGAAAACAGGCTTTCATTGTACGCGTCCGTGTACTGAATGGCGATTTCCACGCCAATGCCGTCCTTTTCCTTGTCAATGAAGATCACATCCTCATGCAACGGCGCTTTGGTCTTGTTCAGATGCTTGACGAATTCGGCAATGCCGCCGTCATATTTGAACTCTTCGCGGCGGTCATCCTTTTCGGACTGCAGAATCACCCGCACCCCGCGGTTCAGGAAAGCCATTTCCCGCAACCGATTGGTCAGCAAATCCCAGGAAAACGCCAGGGTTTCGAAAATTTCAAAGTCCGGCATAAAGGTCAACTTCGTGCCCGTGTCCGGACTGTTACCCAACACCTCAAGCTGTTTCACGGTTTTGCCGCGCTCGAAGCGCATGTGGTGGATCTGCCCGTCCCGGCGCACTTCCACTTCCAGCCATTCGCTTAGGGCGTTCACGCAGGAAACCCCCACCCCGTGGAGACCGCCGGACACCTTGTACGAATTGCTGTCGAACTTGCCGCCCGCATGCAACACCGTGAGCACCACCTCCACCGCCGGTTTTTTCTCGGTGCGGTGAATGTCGGTGGGAATCCCGCGGCCATTGTCCGAAACCGTCACCGACCCGTCCATGTTCAGCACGACTTCCACGAAGTCGCAATGCCCCGCCAACGCCTCGTCGATCGAGTTGTCCACCACCTCGTACACCAAATGGTGCAAGCCGCGGGTGGAAGTATCGCCAATGTACATGCCGGGCCGTTTACGAACCGCGGACAATCCTTCCAGAACGGTGATGTTGCTGGAGGTATAGGTTTTCGGATCAAAGCCTGGCGGAAGGACAGGCGGAATGCCAGGCGGAATGTCAGATGGAATGCTTTGTGCATCAATAGGTTCGGTCATAAATTACATCCATACACGGGATCAAAAGACAAGCCGAAAAAACGGCTTCAAACAGGATCGGCAATCCCTATCGGGATTTTGTGGATTCGACAAGCGTTTTCCCTGAAAACCACGGGATTTTTCAGGATCATGCGCCTTGAAGGAATTCAGGGCGCGGGAGCGCCAACCGCTGTTAGGGCTGTCCCGTGACGGGGCGAAGGGGGACGGGAGCGCCGATCGCCGCATCGGCGGGGCGGAGGGGGCTTTGCCTTTGTCTTAAGCTTTGTCTGAAACT
>JAFIGC010000243.1 GCA_020831635.1 Verrucomicrobiota bacterium
GAAATTCTTCGCTTTCTTCGCGACCTTCTGTTCAAAAACCAAAAGGATTGGAACAGAATCAAGCAAAGAGAGCAAAGGCAAATCCACCGCCATTTCCCTCTGCGCCCTCTGCGTCCTCCTGTTCAAAAAATTCGGCGGACTGGAAACCCTATCCATCCGATCCTCAGCTCAAACGGAACGACGTTCAACTCGTGTCCAGACGGATTTGTGTCTAAAGGGCAGGACAAGCACGGGGGCGGCTTTGGGGGGCGTGGGGGGCACTTCGTGCACAGAGTCGTCGCTCCCCTCCGACAAGCGGAGGGGCGGCGGGAAGTCAGCAACCAAACAGCATCCAACCTTCAAAAAATCAGCCGTGGGCAGGACAAGCTCACGGGGCGCTTCTTTCATGCAACTTCATATCGGAATCGCCGAATGACTTATGGAAAGATCCGACTGTTTCAAGGTGACAGAGTACTAGCGTCCCGAAGCCAAGAGGAGAAACACGCTGGAGGTCCATGTGTAGGCTTTGTCTCGAAGGGGGGCTCCGCTGAGGGCGTCGAAGTTTTCGGCGAAGCCGGAGGCGGCGCACATGCGGAGGAAACGCTTGGCGATGTCATCGGCCAGGGCGCTTTCGCCGCCGCGGCGGAGTCCGTCTACGATCAGGAAGGTGCTGGGGGCCCAAATCGGACCGCGCCAATAGCCGTCGGGCGTGTAGTACGGACTTTCCGGCCATTCGGTGGCGAGTCCGTGCGGGGTGAGATACCGGTGCAGGCGGGCCACGACCTTTTCGCGAATGTCTTTGGGGAGTTCCTCGCCCAGAACCAGGGGAATGGTTTCGATCAGGGTGTCGGCCTCGACAAATTCTCCGCTGGGCAGATGTTTGGCGACGAAGCGTTCGCCGTTCCACAACTCGCTCAGAACGGCGGCGCGGAGCTGGTCGGCCTGGGTCGACCAGAATTGCGCATCCACGTTTTGGCCGAGGATTCGGTGGATGGCCGCGAGTTCACGGCACTGTAGGACGAGGAAGCAGGGAAGATCGGGGGTGAGCACGGGCACGCCCTTGAGGAAGAAGGTGCTGTTGTCCCAGCCGCTGTCGTTACCGTGCAAATAGTAGGGCAGTCCGCCGTCCTCCCATACGCGGTGGTTGAGCCACCAGCGGGTCCAGGGCTCCAGCCAAGACAGGGCTTCGCGGAGACGGGGGGCGTCAAAGAAATCGGGACGCATGGCGCGGAGTTTGCCCAGGGCCCAGCCATGGATGGGGGGCTTGCAGAAGGAGAAATGCTCGATGCCATCGTTCTGCTGATCTGGAAAGGCGCCGTGAATGTCCTGGCGGTCTGCCATCAGCATCATTTGGTCCCAGGCGAAGTCCGGCGCGCCCCGCATGTGGGCCATGGCGTTGAAAGCGTGGTCCCAGCTCCACACGAAGTCCATGTGGTTTTTGCTCATGAGCATGGCGTGACGCCGAAAGTGACCGTGGGGGCGCACGGTCGAGGACCAATTGACGTAGGCGGCGCGGGCGCGGGCATCGGCCAGATCCGGGGAAGCCTCGGGAATTTTGGCGAGCCATTCCGAAAATTCCGCGCGTGTGGCGGCTTCCACCTCTTCGAAGGGGGAATAGGTCCGCGGGGTCCAAGTGCCGTGGAAATGCTCGAGGGCCAGTTCCCATTCTCCTTCCGGGGTGTCGGCGCTGAGGCGGGCTTCGATTTTTTCGCTGGCTTCGCCCTGCCAATCGGTGAGGGCCTCCAGCTTCCCGGCGAGAACATGGAGGAGCATTTTGCTGGCGCTGCCGCGGGAGTTGATTTCCCAGTCCCCTCCGCGGGCGGGATACATGGAGGCGTGATAGGCGGGCGGGAAGCAAAGCGTCAGGCTGACGCCGCGCCCGCGCAAGCGCAATGCGTCGGTTCCATCGAAGATGATCTCCACTTGGCCGGATCCGCCGGGGGCGCGCAGGGTGAGACGGGTCGCGTCCCATTCGCTCTCCGGCACTTGGCCGTCGAGGAGCACGAGGGCCAGCTCGCGAACGGCAAACTGCACCCCGTGGTGCTGGCGAAGATAGAGGCCGGGACCGAAATGGGGACGTTTGTGATGGGTCAACCGACTCAGGGAAAGGTAGCTGCCAAAGCGGGAAAAGGGTTCGAAATCGAGGGCTTGCCGAGGGGAAACGGGCATGGGGATGGGCGCTTGTGGGTTTGGGTTATGACGGGGGATTCGCAAAAAGCTTCAAGTGCAGGTGAATGGCGTCGTTCACCAGATGCTGGCCGAGTTTGGCAAAGAAACGACCGGAGCCATAGAGAACCTTCCAGCGAGTTCGGTCGATGGCGAAATGGGCCTGCAATCCCCATCCTCCCTCGGGTCGAGGATGGAGGGAGGCCTTGAAATCAATCGGGGCGGTGATGCCGCGCAGGGTAAAGTCGCCGGAAAGGCGGTGCGTGGGGGTGCCATCGGTGCTTCCTTCCAGCCTCCGAGCCGTTTGGAGCTTGAAACGGGCGGTTGGAAAGCGGTCCACCGCAAAGAAATCATCGTGGCGCAAGTGAGCCACGAGCATGGCGTTCATGGCCGGGTCGGTGAGGTCGGTGCAGGCAATGCTATCCATGTCGAGGATGAATTCGCCCCCAGAGGGTTCCCCCTCCGTGATGGCAAGAAACCCTTCGCTTAAGGCCAGGGTGCCGGTATGGTGGTTGAAGCGGTTGCTCCCCGTCCAAAAAATCACACTGGCGTCCACATCAAGGGGGCAAACGGACGTGCCGGGCGCCGTGGGTTGCGGCGGGGCTTCCTCGACGGGAAAACCCGCCGCCCGCCAGGCAGTCAGACCCCCGATCATACGACTGACCCGGGTGTAGCCCGCCGCGTGAAGTTTTTCGACCGCCATTTTGCCTTCGAGGGTATCGTCGCTTTGGCCATAGACGACGATCGGAGTCGTTTTGTCCGGGATCAGTTCGGAAACCTGTTCGGGAAAGGCCACCGCATACACACAGGCATTGCGCGCGCCGGGCAGGTGAACACGGTCATGGGCTTCGGGAGGAAGCACATCCAAAACCACGAGGCGGGTTTTTGTTTGCCGTTGCACGTGGAGTTCGTCCGGGGTCAAGTCGGAAAAAGAGGGGGCGGCGTATGTGGTCATGGTGTTTTCCTACCCGAACTTCAGGGAAATTCAACCTGAATGGTTTGTGCTTGAGTCCGATCAATGTCCCCTTTTTAAGGGAGGTCAGTGCCATGGGAAGGGAATCAAGCCGGGGATCGTCCGGGTGCGGTTTCAATATAGCAACAGGTATTTTGTAGGTTGGCGAGTGCAGAGGTTGAGCGCGGCGGAGCCGCTTTGGAGTGCGTGTAGCGAGCTCCGCGAAGCTACCGCTTTCGAGTGCGGAGTGGCGAGTGCTTTGTTGAATCTGCGCTTGTTTCTTGCCGCCCTCCCACTAGAAGAAATCCATGAACGTCCATCTCGAAATCGATCCCACCAGCCCCTTCACCCCCACCCTGACCTGGCGCGAGCCCGAGCCCGGTCTTCGCCTCGGAATCCTGAAGCTGGAAGCCCCGCAGCCCGAGGTGGCGCCGGGTGTGAAAATCGCCTTTACCCACCCCGTAGGGGACATTCAGGGGCTGTGGACCCCCACCGGGGGCATGGACAAGGGCTTGCGCTGGGATTGGGGCTCGCCCATCCGCACCGGCCCCACTTCCGGTACGCCGGTGGCCTGCCTTTACAACCCCGCCGGCCTGAACCGCCTCACTTTTGCCTCCGGCATCACCGACCTGAGCGTGGAACTGAACGCGGGCGTACATGAGGAAAGCGCCTGCATCAACTGTTGGGTGCAAATCAATGAAGGGGCCGCGGCCAAAAAGGTGCATGAGTTCGAACTGCGCGTCGACACACGTCCCCTGCCCTGGTTTGAGGTTCTCTCAGGGGTCTCGGCGTGGTGGGAAACGCAACCGGGCGGACAGCCCATGCCGGTCCCGCCCGTGGCCTTCGAGCCCATGTACTCCACTTGGTATGCCTATCATCAAAACCTCGACACTGATATCCTCCTGGCGCAATGCCGGCTGGCAGCGGATCTGGGCTGCCGGGCCATCATCGTGGATGACGGCTGGCAGACGCTGGACAATCAGCGGGGTTATGCTTTCTGCGGCGACTGGCAACCGGATCGGATGCCGAACATGCGCGAGTGGGTGGATCAGGTGCATGCCCTTGGCATGAAGGTGCTGCTTTGGTATTCCGTCCCCTATGTCGGGGATCACAGTGCCGCCAAAGCCAAATTTGAAGGCAAGTTTTTGGCCTACGACGCTCGCAAAGGGGCCTGGACCCTGGACCCGCGTTTCCCGGATGTGCGGGCCTACCTGCTGGGGCTTTATCTTCAGGCGGTTCAGGAATGGGATCTGGACGGGTTCAAGCTCGATTTTGTGGATGCCTTTCCGCTGACCTCGCGGCTGCCGGAAACGCATGTCGATCAGATGGATCATCCGTCGGTGGGCGCGGCCCTGCTGACCCTTCTTCGGGAAGTGCGTGAGGGATTGGAAGTGGTTCGTCCCGACATCCTCATCGAATTCCGGCAGAGTTATGTGGGTCCGGCGATGCGGGGCTTTGGCAACCTCTTTCGGGCCGGGGACTGTCCCCGGGATTATCGGCGCAACCGGATTGCGGTCACCGATCTGCGGGTCATGGCCGGGTCCACTGCCGTGCACGCGGACATGATCATGTGGCATCCGGAGGAGACGGTGGAATCCGCCGCCCTGCAATTTATCAATGTGCTGTTTGCGGTGCTGCAATACTCCATGCGCATCGAAGAACTTTCCCCGGCGCACATGGAACTGTCCCGGTTCTGGATCGGCTTTATGCGCAAACACCGGCAGGTGCTGCTGCAGGGTCATTTCCGACCCCATCAACCCGAATCCGGGTATCCTTTGCTCGAAGCCTGGACGGAGGATTCCCGGGTGATGGTGGTGCATGAAGCCGGGAAACTTTGTCCCGTCGCGGATCTGCGCAACGAGACCTGGGTGGTCAACGGCAGCCCGGAGCCGGAATGCTTTTTGTTCCTGCCAGAGGATTGCCACTGCGAATGTCTGAACGGTCTCGGCCAGACGGTGGGAACCCGCGCCCTGAAAGCGGGGCTCGTCCGCGTCCCCATTCCCTCCGCCGGCCTGGGACGTTTGTTTGTGTGAGTTTGCCAGCCCACAAAGAGACCCACGAGCTTACCTTGCACTTTACACAAAAAAATCCGACGCAAGCTGAAGAGCCCGGTCTCCCATAGGCCAGATGATTTGAAGAGAAAGAGGCCGAAGGCTTTTCCCAGTCACACCCGCTCCCCCGAGCGGGATACCCAGTTGAAGTTAGTTTGGGGCATGTTTCGGGACCACGGGGACCGGAGCGCCGATCTCCGCATCGGCAGGGGCTCAGGGGGGACTTTTCCTATGTCCCAAACTTTATCCTGAATTTTGTCGGAGGTATTTTGTTTCTCCCGGCAACTGAATAGTGCCGATGATCACTTGAAAGTCACCCGATTTCCCAGGCCACGATATTCCGCCGGGCCTTGCTGAATTCGATGCCGATGCAGTGGACATCGCGCCCGGCGGCGATGTGGGACTGGTCGTAACCTCAGAACACCTGACCTCGAGAGGATTGATGAAGAATGAAAGCCCTTGAAATAGAG
>JAFIGC010000244.1 GCA_020831635.1 Verrucomicrobiota bacterium
AGACCCGGCAATCCCGTCTTTGACGAAGAAGCCTTCAGAAAAGCGGTTGAACTCGGCACCCGGGCCTGGGCGGATGTGCCGGATATCGGTGCCTGGGTCGCGGAACAGCGGGGGAGCAATGCCTTCTCAAGGACAACAAGAAATGTGTCTTGCGGACAATGTTAAAATGCACGGGCTGGTACCTTCCGCCGGAGTAACGAGCGCGGCGAAGCCGCTTTGGAGTGCGTGTAGCGAGCACCGCGAAGCTACCGCTTTTGCCGCGCCCAAACGTAAGCGTCCAGGGGGGGGCACTTACAAAATAGCCCATATTTATTTTAAGAATACGCTTGAAAATAATGATTTTTGCGTGATAAGTGGGCTAATGAGAGAATTAAATACAGATTTAGTCCACATAGTGAGGCTGGCCGTAGCGGAGCAGACGGAGGATGTGCGGTTGTATGCGGCCAGGATGGTGCGGCGTTACAGATCGGTTGACCCTGAACTTGCGGCCCAACTGGAACATTGCCTGAAAAGATCGCCCGCACGCGGACAGAGTCCGTTGCGACGTGAAGAAGCGCCTTACACTGCATCTACGCTGCCAGTAGATTCGGATTCCCGGCTCTCTTTGCTGAAATCCTTTGAAATGGATGCCAAAGCCGAGGAGCCATTGTTGCCACCGGATTTGCGGTTGAATCTTTTGCAACTTGTCGAAGAGCGCAAACGTATCCGCGAGTTGGGGGCAAAGGGCCTGCAACCGACCCGTTCCGCGATTTTGGTCGGACCTCCCGGTGTCGGCAAAACCATGACCGCGCGCTGGCTTGCATCCCAGATGCGCCTGCCGCTCTATGCGTTGGATCTGACCGCAGTGATGAGCAGTTTATTGGGACGCAGTGGCGGGAACCTGCGCGCGGCTCTGGATTTTGCCAAGCGGGAATCCTGTGTGTTGTTGCTGGATGAAATCGACGCTGTAGCCAAGCGGCGGAGTGATGAAAGCGATGTGGGGGAATTAAAGCGCCTTGTGACGGTCATGTTACAGGAGGTGGAACAATGGCCCTCCACAGGCCTGCTTCTGGCCGCCACCAATCATCCGGAACTGATCGACCCGGCGTTATGGAGGCGTTTTGATCTTGTGGTGAACTTCCCCATGCCGGAACCCAATGCGGTCTGGAAAGCGATACGCCGTTTTCTGGACGAGGATGCGGAAAAATTTGAAATCTGGCAGGACATTCTCGTCAAGGGCTTTACCGGGGTTTCCTTCAGTGACATTGAACGGGAAATCAAACGCTTCCGCCGCGCACTGGTTTTGACCCCGATTTCGCCAAAGGAACTGGTTGCGGACCTGGTGCGGCGGAGAGCTGCGGAGGTGGATGGGACTTCCCGCATAGATTGGGCCTTGGAACTCGCCCAGGCCGATTTGCTTTCCCAGCGCACCATTTCGGGAATCACCGGCGTCAGCCGGGACACGATCCGGAAACATTTGAAAACTGAAAAAAATGAGACGAAATCCGGCAAGGAGGCTTCAGTATGAGTCAGATCAATTTCATCCTTGGCTCCGGGGAGCGCTTGACGGAGCCGGTAAAAGTGAAGACTGGTTTTGGTGCAAAGCAACTTCCCTACAGCCTGAATGAAGCCCGGGAAAGGCTTGAATCGCAATTTAGCGAAGTGGTCGCTCAGGTTGACCGCTTACCGGCTGATGCCTGCCCTTTGGGATATGCGGTTATGCGCTGGACCCTGCATCCGCAGTACATCGCAAAATCCTATTTTCCTATGCACCTTCTCCAGGCCATGGGTCTGGAATCCGTCGGCAGTCGAACTGTGGAGATACAGCCCCGGAAGTGGACCCGCAAAGAGGAAGTGCGGCCCACACCGACGACGGAATTGTATGTGGCGGGAAAGCGCAGCCATTTTCGACAAGTTCCCGAACGAATGCGTGTGCTGGAAGAGGGATCAAAAGAAGCTGATAACCTTATCAGTTTGGAAAGCGTGAAGACTCTGGAAGCCTCTACCCGGAGAAGACTTGTGAGCACAAACAGGGAGCTCTTTCTGGAAGTTGGCTTGCATCTGCTGCAGAGTGAAAACCCAGACGAAGTGAAACAACATTTCATCATTTATGCGACAAAACTCGGATTTGTTCCGAGTACGGATCTTTCCTTCACCAGTGGACTGCTGTGGTTTCTGCCCATGGAGAACTGCGATGGTAAATTGGATGATTTGGCGCAGTTCACGTTGATACGCGTGATTCGCCCCGTGCCGCCGATGCGGGGACTCCGCCCTTTTGTCCGCGCGGCGGAAGTCACGATCCCCTGCACCTTATCCGAGCTTCCACCCCTGTCGACAGAACCCAAAGTTGCCATCCTCGACGGGGGGCTCCCGGTACTACACGCCGCATCTGACTGGGTGAGGAGATATCATAAATTAGATGCACGGGCTCCAGATGACCCAGATGGTTTGGCGCATGGTCTTGCGGTCACCTCCGCCTTTTTGTTCGGGCCGCTGACGAGGAAGAAAAAGGCTCCACAGCCATATGCTCCCGTGGACCACTACCGGGTGCTTGACGGTCATTCGGGAGGAGAGGATCCTTATGAGTTGTATCGGACTCTGGGGATGGTTGAAGAAGTCCTACTCTCAGGCCAATATCAATTTTTGAACCTCAGTCTCGGTCCCGACCTGCCGATCGAAGACGACGAAGTCCAGCCTTGGACGGCCGTGATTGACGAGCAGTTGAGTGACGGACAAACCCTGATGACTGTGGCTGTCGGAAACAACGGAGAGCGGGACCGTGCCACCAGAAACGACAGGATTCAAGTTCCTGCCGATGCTGTGAATGCACTGTCGGTTGGTTCCGCGGATGATACCTGCGAGGACTGGTCCCGTGCGAGCTATAGTGCGACTGGGCCCGGACGCTGTCCCGGTGTCGTGAAGCCGGATCTCATGGCCTTTGGAGGCGGTCCCGAACATTATTTCCATGTGCTGCAGGAAGGGACAAAACCCTCGATGTACCCCACGCAGGGCACCAGCTTTGCCGCCCCCTATCTCCTGCGCACCGCAGTGGGCATTCGCGCCCTTCTGGGAAATGACATTTCTCCTTTGGCAATCAAAGCGCTTCTGGTGCACATGGCGGATCGAAAGGAATACGGCGTTTTGGAAGTGGGTATGGGGAAAATTCCCGAAGACCTTATGGAGATTGTCAGTTGTCCGCCGGGTGTGGTTCGGGTGCTTTATCAAGGAGAGCTGAATCCGGGCAAATACATCCGAGCGAAAATTCCTTTGCCGGATAACGGTTTGACCGGAATGGCTGAAATGAAAGCCACCTTTTGTTTCGCATGCCCGACGGATGCCCAGGATGCTGCCGCATACACAAGGGCGGGGCTGGACATCTATTTCAGACCCCACGCCGACAAACTGAAACCAAAAAAAGAACACCAGGAAACCAAATCATTTTTTTCACGAACCGCACATGCGATAGAGGCGGAGTTGCGGAATGATTTCGGTAAGTGGGAAACCATGCTTCAGGGAGAATCAAAAATGCGGGGAAGCAGCCTGCACAAACCCGTGTTTGATATCCACTACAACGCCCGGGAAATGGGCGCGGCCTCCGGAAGTGCCGCGAAGATTCCCTACGCGCTGGTAATCACGCTCCGCGCCCAAAAACACACTGAACTCTATAACGAGATCTTACAAGCCTATCCGCAAATTCTGGTCCCGATTCAACCCAAAGTGGCGGTTCAGATTCAGACTTGAGCAACATCACATTCGAATAGTATGCCCAAGGAGCGGGGCGAAGGGGACAAAGCGGCGGAGAAGACCCCTTGTGCCCTGCCGGTGCGGAGACCGGCGCTCCCGTCTCCACCTCCGCCCCAGCGATTCGGCGTTCCGAAGAAAAACGGATGCTTGATTTCTCCCATGGTTTAGGGTTACATTAGGGAATGACCGAAAACAAACAACCTGTGGTATTCGCCTTGGCGGGCAAAAGGGACGGGGAGATCGTCTCTTCCGAAACCGATTTCGCGGGCTCGGATGAAAATCTGTGGGTGGCGGTGGAGAAGGAACTGCGGGGTCAACTGAATGAACAAGGGGGTAAAGACAAGGCGAACGTACACCTTGCCCTGGAGGATGGCGGGGATTTGAAACTCGCCACGGCACGGGATTTCTCAAAGGCTTACAGTGAGGTGCATGTGCATGATACCGTGCGTGTGCGAATCAAGGCCGAAGAGAGCCTTCAAACCGGGGCCATGCGCAATGCGGCCTTGTTGGGGATAAGACCCGGCAATCCCGTCTTTGACGAAGAAGCCTTCAGAAAAGCGGTTGAACTCGCCTCCCGTGCCTGGGCGGATGTGCCGGATATCGGTGCCTGGGTCGCGGAACAGCGGGGTAGCTCTGCCTTCTCAAGGAGAACAAGAAATGTGTCTTGCGGACAATGTTAAAATGCACGGGCTGGTACTGTTTGTACCTTCCGTTGTACTTTCCGCCAATTGCAAGTGCCACTCGGCTTTAGGTTGATGTCAGGCAAAGGCCAGCCGCCGGCCCTTGGGCTGGGGAATAGGATCCCCGAATTCATGGGCGGTTTCAAGCCAGAGTTCGATGGCGGATTGGGCATTGGATAAGGCTTGGTCTTGTGTGTCGCCGTGCGCCATGCAACCGGGCAGCTCCGGGACATCCGCGATAAAGGCGTTGTCCTCGTCACTCCAGAAAAGGATGATTTCATATTTGCTGTTCACAGGTCACCTCCGAGTTTGTTTTAAAAATCAAGGTTTGCGTCGCTCTGCCCCATTAAAATCTTATGCAAAATCTTGTCCCATTTGCTCATGGTGTGCTCCTGGATCGTTTCATGAGGTCGGCTTTCATGGTTACGGTTCCTAACCCAATCCGTCGGTAAAGCCAATGGGAAAGATGGGCATGTGAAGGCTTTTTCCGGGGCAGACAGTCTGTTCCGAGGCTCGGATGACGGTTATTTTTTTCTTCCGAGGATCGGAAGACGGGGTTGAAACCCCTAGGTCCGTGAGCCGTCGCTACGCGACGAAGATCTGGTTCGGGACGCGATTCCATGGGTTGAAACCCATGGCTACGCGTGGGCCTGTCGCTACGCGACAACATGGCTTCAGCCACTATCGCGGTGAATCCGCCTCTCCGTTGAGTGTCTTGTGAATGATGGTGCGCTTCCGTCCCAAAATTCCGCCGTGTGTTGAAGGTACGTATCCAGCCCACATTCCGCCGCGGGATTACGGGATGGCAATCCAGAACTCTGCGTCGCGTAGCGACGGGCCGACGCATAGCCGTGGATTTCAATCCACGGAGCCGGTTGCGCCAAAAAATGTGCGCCGCGTAGCGTCGCCTGACGGACCTGGGGATTTCAATGTCATCCGCATCGGCAGAGGTCGCAGGTTCTGGAAAGCGGCAGCTCGCAAGCTCGCTACACGCAGTCCAAAGACGCTCCGCGTCCCCGCCTTCTCTGCGGTGGGGGCACATTGTCGAATGACCGCTTCATCCTGATCCGCGTTTAACCAAACATGCCTCCACAGCTCTCCACCCGCGGACGCGGAGCGTCTTTGGAGTGCGGTAGCGTCGGGAGGTACGACCAGAGGTGTGCCCGGCATGGGACGAAACAAGTGAGTTAAAATCTCACCAT
>JAFIGC010000035.1 GCA_020831635.1 Verrucomicrobiota bacterium
CCAAGCCCGAATCCCCAAGCACCAAGCCCCACGCTCCACGCCCCCAACCCCCGGAATCTCATGAAAAAATGCCCTTATTGCGCCGAGGAAGTTCAGGACGAAGCCATTAAATGCAAACACTGTGGTGAATTCCTGCCCTCCGATGCCCGTGGTCCTCACGCTGGCTCCGGCGTCCCTCCGAAAAGGCTGACCCGCTCCATCAGGGATCGCCAGATCTGCGGTGTTTGCGGCGGTTTTGCCGAGCACCTTTCCATGGACCCCACCCTGATGCGCATCCTCTTTGTGCTCGTCACCCTTGGCACCGGCATCCTCCCCGGCATCATCGCGTATATCATTTTTGCCATGATCATTCCCGAAGCGTGAGCGTCCGCCGCTTCGATTGCGGTTCAATATTGACTCAAACGTTGAGGACGTTAGAGGGTTGGTATGATGAAAAATAACTGCTTGCCATTCTTTTTTTCGCACGCGCGGGTCTGTTTGGGGTCTGTTGCGGTTTTCTTTGTCGCTTGCGTCATTCGGGTGAATGCGGAGGTGCCTCGGGACAATCCGGTGATGGCGCGGTACGGGGAGGAGACCCCGGCGTGGATTCAGACGCTTCCCTGGGATCGGGTGGTGTCGGTGGCCGACATGGCGGGGGAGAGTGACGGGGAACGATATGAGGCGGCGCGCCGGGAGGTGGAGGCCGCCGGGGGCGGGGTGGTTTATTTTCCGCCCGGTGTCTATCAGTTTACCGAGTCATTGCTCATGGGGGACGGGGTGATTTTGCGGGGGGCACCGCCGGAGGAGGGAGAAGATGGCTTGGTGTGGCACACGCGCTTTGAATTTCCCCGCTACGAAGCGGTGCGGGAAGGGGAGGGCACGCCGGTCGATACCGCGTTCAAGCACATCCGGCTCGCGGAGCCGTCCACGGACAGCCGTCTGGGGGTGGCGCATATCGCCATCAATCTTGGGCATATTCACTTTGGTCACGGGGCCGAATTCGCGACAGGCACGGATCGCTTTGTATTTGGCTGCGAATTGCGCAACACGGCCTACATCGATCGTGGCGTTCCGGATGCGAACTACGATCAGAAGCCCTGGCAGCGGTGGACGCAGCGGCATCGGGCCGCCATTCACGTGAATGCGGAGGAGAACCTGTTTGTGGCGGGGAATCGGGTGCCGGAGTCCGGTGAGGCGAATTTCGAGATGCCGGGGTATGTGGTGCATCGTCCGCTGGGCATTCACAGTCAGGCCTTTCGGTTGGGTCAGCACCGGAGCGAGGCGGTGGAATTGGAAGAGATCGCCTTTGATTACGACAACCGTCCGGGGATTTACGCGAACAGTCAGCCCATCGGCCCTCCGCAGTCCTCGCCGGAGGCCCTCGGCACCCCGGAAAGTCATCCCCACGGGTTTCGCAAGGGAACGGTGATACGGGACAATTACATTTTCGCGACCGGGCGCACCGCCATTTCCTTTGCCGGGGACGGGGTGTTGTGTTTGGACAATACCATTCGCTTCGCCGAGAACGTGTATCGTCCGACCACCACCGGTCGGGTGACCTCCGACGGCAGCGCCACCAACGACAATCGGGCCGTGCGGATGCACGGGTATCGGTGGACGGTGCAGGGCACGGATTTCGAGGTCTACAAAAACAGGTCCTTCAATCGCGGGCAATGGATCAATGACGGGGAGGGGTTGATGCACGAGCGGCACACCAACAGCGAGATTCGCGACAGCCGCCTGATCGAAAACCGGGGCAATGCCTACCTCTGCATGTGGCGGGTGCCGATTCGGGGGTTGGAGATTCGCGGGAACGTGATGGATGCCGATTCCTCCATTGGCGATATCGTGGTGCTGGGGCATCACAGTCATGGCGGCGTGACCCTGCAGGGAATCGTGATCGAGGACAATGTCACCCGCGGACGCGGGATATCGGTCACCGGAGGCGAAGCGGACAATGACGTGTTGATCCGCGGGAACCGCCACGAAGGCGAAAACGGACGCATTCGCAATACCGCCGGGGCGCGGCTGGAAGGAAACGAGGGTTACGAGATCGAAGAAGAGTAAATCCGACGATTACCAGTCCACATGGCAATCCTTGCCGGTGAGCTGACGGCTTTCGGGGGTGTATTCCTGAAATTCGATGTCGATGCCGTTGGGGTCGGTGCACCAGAATTGATGACTGCCATCCGCGCCCATTTTCCGTCCGCGGGTTTCCACCCCGGCGGCCTGTAGCGAGGATTCCAAGGCGGCAATGTCCAAGGTTTGCAGACAGAAATGCTTGATGTCTCCCTGCACGACCGATCCCTCTCCCCGGACAAAGCATTCCAAAAAGGTCTGCTTGCCCGCATGAAAATAACATCCGATCTTTTCGTCTTTTTTGAGGAAATGGAAGGTGACCTCGAGTCCGAGGATTTCGTGGTAAAACCGGACCGTGGCCTCCAAATCGGGGGTGTTGAAGCAGACGTGGGCAAGTTGGTGGATCATGGGGGGGCTTTCGCGGTTGGGGAGGGGACAAAATACCGGGTGGTTCCGACGTTGGCATGATCCTTCGGCGGTGTCAAACCTTCAGACCGTCATATCATGATTTTGGGCTAAAACCCCCGCCTCCCCGTATTTTATGAACAGGAGGACGCGGAGGGCGCAGAGGGGAAATGAGGATTGGGTGAGGAATACGTCCTCCAGTCGTAATCTAAAACTGAATGCTCTCTGGGGGGAGTGCGACCCCGTTGGCATCGGCAAATGGGGGTGGGATGCAGTTCCCCGGGGCGTTGCCGCCGGGCTGACGGGTTGGACCCCGTTGGGGTCAATGGGGAATGTCGAATTTTGAGTGACGAATGTCGAATGATTCCCCCGCCCGAAGCCGCATCCCAACGGGATGCCACTCGTCAGCCGGGGGTGAAACCCCTGGACCATGTGCCCCCACCCGAACCCGCATCCCAACGGGATGCCACTCTTCCCGGTTGCCCCGCACTTGGTATGGCGAGCTTGCGAGATGCCGTTTCTATCCGCTTCCGAGACTCGGAATCCGAAATTCAAAGCCTTCCGACACTCGGAACGGACTCAAAAACGTCAGACACGCGCACCCTTGCTCTACCCAAGCGCTGGTGCTGGCAACTGCAAAGCAAGTCGTATTGGGCACTGTTGTGTACGATTCATTTTTCTGGAAAGTGCATTGCCATAAAACCTTGGTTGAAGTAATCAGGTTTTTGTGAGAGTAACGGACTTATGACCCTTTCACGCAAAATTATTCTGGGTGTTTTCCTCTTTTTTGTTTTCCTGTTGTTGCCGCTGGGGCTGTTGATGTTGCCCATTTGGGACGGTCCGCTTCCCGATGATGCCGACATGATGGTGCCGGTTCGCGAGATTCCGGAAGAAGAGAACGCCTACGCCCTCTACTTGGAGGCTTATGAAAAACTTGATATGCCCGATGGGAATGTCCTTGGAAAGTGGGTGCAGAATCCCGATGCGCATCTGGAGGAGATCCAGGCCGAGCTGACCTCAAATGCGGAGAGTTTTGAGTGGGTGGAGCAGGGGATTCGCCGCGGGGATTATCAGCCACCCTTTGATCCGGAGCTTGCTTATGGGGTTGCAGAAGTCCTTGAGTTGGGAAGGTCACTTTCCATTTTTGCCCGCGTGGCCCCAACACCCGGGGAACGGATGGCGTTTGCCCGCACCTTGTCGGATTTCACAAAATCTTATGCACGCACCGAAGGGCCTTTGATTATCGGGCTCATTCGAAATGCGGTTGAAACCTTCGCACACGAAGCTTTTCGAGTCAGTGCCCGAAATCCTGACATCCCCACCGAAGATTTGGGCGATCTCCTGGAACGCATAAAACCTCTGGGCCCCCGTTCTCAACAACTTGAGCGGGGGTACCCGTTGGAGTACCAATATTTTATCAGGGAATTTGAAGCCGATGAAATGGAAATGTTGAATAGGACATTGGGGAAATCCCGGACTTCCGGATTTTGGGTCTCCGTGGGATTTTTATACCAACCCAACAATACCCGCCGACTGGTTCTGGACATCTTCCGAGCCCGTATGGATCACCTCGAAGAAGATTTCGGACGGGGTCCGGTCCCGATCCAGGAGCTTTTGGAGTATGAATTGGAATACCTCCCCCAATGGAACCCACGGTTTTGGTTCAATCGTACCGGGCGTACCTTTGCCATGGAATATCACAAGAACATGAATGTCGAGGAGCGATTTCTACGTTCACAGGCTGATCATGCGGCCACCTTGCTGATATTGGCCCTGAATCTCTGGCACCATGAACACGGAGAATTGCCCGAGCGCCTCGAAGAATTGGTGCCGGAATTCCTCGCGGAGATTCCTGCGGATCCTTATGACGGGGAGCCCTTCCGCTACAACCGGGAACGGGCCCGCATTTATGCGCTCGGGGAAAACCTCACGGATTATGGCGGGTCCGCGAGATCGACGGCAAGAACAAAAGCCAGACGCACCGCCGAGGATTTTGTTTACGGGATTTTTGAGGAAATTGATTTTTTCGCTGATTCACCTTAATCCAGCAACACACAAAGAGGAGTGCGACCTCGTTGGGGCCAATGGGGAATGTCGAATTTTGAGTGACGAATGTCGAATGATGCCCCCGCCCGAAGCCGCATCCCAACGGGGTGCCACTCTTCCCGCCCCCGCGACACACAATTCACGTTCCGAGATTGAGAGCAGCCGCGAATGGCACGAACTTTAGGGCTGCTGAAGTCTGGAGTGCATCTCGATTTTGTAAGATTTGCGGGCCGAAGGTCCGCGCCAATACCAGCCCAGTCCGTCGGAACGACGGGCTGGGTTTCAGGAACAAAACAAGGGCGGCGGGCCGAAGGTCCGCCCAGATCAAAAGACCGCATGACCTTGAAAGAAAGGATGTTGTTCGCATCCGTTGATCTGTGCTGACTTTCAGCCCGCATTCAATTTCCCAAAATCCTCAACCCAGCCCGAGCACGCTTCGCGGCTCGGACTGGGCTGGTATTTGCTCGGGCCTTCGGCCCGAAAATGGAACCGAAATCACCGATATTTCTCTTGAAACACTCCTTAAGTTAGTGCCACTCAGAGCTGCCGCTTTATCCGCTCCCCATTTTTTCTTGCAGTTGTTTCTGGTTGCTGGTATAAGGAAAATAAATCAAGTTGTCCATCAAAAAATCGAGCAAATACATGACCAAGACTCAGCCTATGAAAACCTCTACGGACATTGCTATTCTGAAACTTCTTCTGAAAGCAACTCAGAATAAAATTATGGCTTGGGAAATTGTAGACGACGACAATAGTGACCGATTTTCTTCGAAGTTGGGGGAAGATTCTTTTGAAATCGAGCTTATTTACATGCAACGTTCTTGTGGAAGGGCATCCGAAAGATCTTTGGTTGAAATTCAAGGTTCAGGTATTTGCGAAACATATTCAATCGGAACGGACGGTTACAATTTATTGATACGAATGTTGGGGGAAAATATTTTTGGTTGGAAAGAGGGGCTCGATAAATCTGAAACCAGGATGCTCAAATTGCAAAAGCGAATACAATCAACGATCACAGGGCAATTAGGAGAAAATAATGAAAATTCAACGGATGTTGCTCACTAATACACTCGCCACTTTCTTTTTGTTTGGATGTGCAAGTCCGCATCGCGAAACTGGAGAATCCTGTTTTATTTCAGGGCGGAACCGGTTCCTGTTCGCACTCCCATAGAGAACAGCTTGTTCTTAAATAAATGAAACCATCCAAGCACCCAAAAAACATCTCCTGGTTAAGAATCCTCTTACCCGTGTTCTTCCAATTGATCCTCATCGCGATCCTGGTGCCTCCTTCTGACCAACCTGTTGTGGCCTGGGTTTTCATGTCGACTTTTACCCTTCTTTTCGGGCTGTTGTTTTTCGCGATCTACGAAAAATTCAAAGGGAACGTAAGAAAAGCCCATGTGCTGACGATTCTGAATGCCACCCTTGTTTTCTGGTGGGTGCCTTTGTCGATGGGTATCTGGAATCTCGCGATGGAAATGCTGGACACGGGAAGTTTCCCTTGCATATGTCGTGGGGTTTCTGGCAAGATGCGGTGAAAAACTACACCTATGAAAAATTCCTCCTCCAGTCGGATACTTGCTCCGCATCTTGCCGGGCTTTATCGTCAGGCCGCGGAACGCTATGAATCGCTTCCCGCCTTTGCCACCCGCAAAAAAGCGCGGGAGTGGGAGCCGATTTCTTTTCGGGATTTATACGAACGGGGCAGGGCGCTTGCGGCGGGTTTGATTGAAATGGGGGTGGAGGCCAGGGAACCGGTGGGGGTGTTCAGCGACAATCGTCTGGAGTGGATGATCGCCGATTATGGGATTCAACTGTGCGGCGCGGTCAATACGCCACGGGGAACCGATGTCACGGATGACGACCTCATTCATATCATCAACCAGGCCGGCATCCATGTGGCGTTTGTCGAAACCGGGGAACTGCTCGATAAAATCCATCGTCTGCGCGGGGTTCTGCCGGAGTTGCGGGAATTGATTCTGTTGCGTCCCTCTCATAAGCCCAGATCCGAAGAGCTTCTTCTGGAAGACGTCATCCGCCGGGGCTCCGAAAAGCTGGCGGAGGGGGATGACCGGGTCTCGGAACGCATGGAGGGGGTCCGGTCGGATGATCTTTTCGCTTTGATCTATACCTCGGGCACCACGGGGAAACCGAAGGGTGTGATGTTGACCCATGCCAATGTGATGTCCCAATTGGAGGCCATCCCCTTGTCGTTGTCCTGCACCGACCGGGTCTTGTCGATCCTGCCCATCTGGCATATTTTCGAAAGGACCTTTGAAATTTATGCCATCAGCAGTGGGGCTTGCAATTATTACACCAGCCCGCGCACCCTGTCCGAGGATCTCGCCAACGTGGAACCGACGTTCATGGGGTCGGCGCCCCGGTTGTGGGAGACGCTGCATCATCGCATTCTCGCCGGAGTGAAAAAGGCCCATCCCGTGCGCCGGGGACTGTTCAGAATCGCCTATTTTCTGGGACATCACTACCACGAGTCCCGTTTCTTTTTGCGGGATCAGGATTTGCAAATGCGTCCCCCGAGGATAGTGGTTCGTATTCCCCTCAAGTGTCTGCATGCGCTGCGCATGGTTTTGCTGCTGCCTTGGTATGGATTTTTCAATGCGGCGGTGCTGGAAACCGTACGCCGTCGTGCGGGCGGCTCCCTCAAATACACGATTTCCGGCGGGGGCGCCTTGCCCGTGGAAATCGATCAGTTTTTCAATTACATCGGGATTCCGGTCTTGGAGGGGTACGGGTTGACGGAAACCTCGCCGGTGCTCGCGGTTCGTCCGGAGGGAAAACTCGTCTGCGGCACCGTGGGTCCGGTGATCCCCGGCACGGAACTGCGGTTGGTCGACCCGGAGAGCGGCAAGACCCTGTATCCCGATCCCGAAGACCCGCACGGCGGACGTACCCGCCGCGGGGAAGTTTGGGTGCGGGGTCCCCAGGTGATGAAAGGCTATTACCGTGAACCCGAACTCACCCGGAAGGTGCTGGACGAGGACGGATGGTTCCACACCGGGGACCTCGGCATGGTCACGTTTAATGACGCCTTGAAAATCCTGGGACGTTGCAAATCCACCATCGTGCTGTCCAACGGGGAGAACGTGGAACCCGAACCCATCGAAATGCGCCTTTGTCAAAGCCCCTATATCGATCAATGCATGGTGTTGGGGCAGGACCGCAAGTTTTTGGCCGCGCTCATCGTGCCCCGTCTGGAGGCCTTCGCGGAGGCCGGTTTCGTGGAAAACGCACACGCCGATTTGGTCGGGAATGAACGGGCCCGCGTGTTGATCCAAAAAGAAATCCGAACGGCCATGGGGCAGGGACACTTCAAACGCTACGAATACGTTCGCGAATTCCGTCTCCTGCCCGAACCGTTTTCCGCCGGAGAAGAGCTGACCAATTTGTTCAAGCTCAAGCGGCACGTGATCGAGGCCAAATATGAAGAGGAGATTGCCGAACTCTTCTCGCCGCGCGCGGGATCTTCGCCGGAGGACAAGGCATGAAAGAAATCGAAGGACAACTGCTCCACGACGTGGATCAAATTTTGCTGGCGGTGATGATCCTGATCATCATGTTCGGCATGGGGGCGAGTCTGACCCTCAACGACTTCAAAACCGTGGCCCGTCGTCCACGTTTGGTTTTCGTGGGGTTTCTCTCCCAGTTCGGGTTCATGCCCCTGATTGCCTTTGGCTTGGCGCATGTGCTCAACTTGGACCCGGCTTTGGCAATTGCCCTGATTTTGCTCGGCTGTCTGCCGGGGGGAACCACTTCCAACATGTTCACGTATTTTGCCCGGGGATCGGTGGCCCTGAGCATTGCCATGACCACCGCGTCCACTTTGTTGGCGTTGGTGATGATGCCGCTCTTGTTGGAGTTGTACACGCCGGGCTTTGCGAGGGAGATTCAAGAAAACCTGATTGCCGCGGGAGGCGGGGGGGAGGTGGAATTCGTGATTCCCACCGCCAACATCGTGATTTCTCTGCTGTTGGTGCTGCTGCCGGTCGGCGGGGGGTTGGTTTTGCGCCGGGTTTCCCGCGGATGGGCCAAGGTGGCGGAAGATACCGCCGGGTTCACGGCCATGATCGTGATTGTGTTTCTGATCGTGACCACCTTTGCCCGGCATCTCGATTTGGTGCGGGCCACCCCCTGGCAGGTGTACCTTGCGGCGGTATCACTGGGACTGACCGGGTTCTTTTTTGGATTTTGGGTGTCGCGCTTGTTTGGCGCCCAACCCATTTACCAACGTGCCATCGCCTTGGAGACCGGCATTCAAAACGGTCCCGTGGCCTTTGCCATTATTCTGCTCAGTTTCCCGGAACAAGCGGTTCAAAACCAAATGGTGTGGCTGGGAATTCTGTACTCCACCTTTGTGGTGATTTCCTCCTCTTATTTCACGCTATACCTGCGCAAACGCGGAAAATTTGACTGGGAGGTCTATCAAAACACGATGATTCACCGTCGCCTGTTCGGGCCTGGATACGAGACCCGTTATCCCGAAGGTTACCTCCCGCCCCGCATCGCCGGGGACCCCGCTCAAGGAGGGTTGGAAGGGGAGTGACTCAACCCGCGTCGTTGCCGTTGACCATGATCAATGAGATTTGATCCAGGGCGGTTTGAATATTGGCGAATTCATGCCGCAATTCCTCGATACGGCTTTTTTGGCTGGCGGCGGTTTTTTCCAAGGCGTCCCGACGCTGGGTGAGTTTGGTCACCTGGGCGGTAAGTTCGTCGATCTGCTTGCGACTTTCTTCCAGGGCCTCCGCCAAAGCCTCGGTGGGCATGTTGACGGAATCCGGAGAATCGACTTTCTCGTTGGAAACGGTGGGCACGCGCACCAAACCGCTGCAATCGGGGCATTCAATGGTCAACCCCATTCCCCGTTTGTCAATGGCCATGCTCTTTCCGCAATGGGGACATTCGAAAAAAATGTCGTCCTCGGTGAACTGGTCGTTCTTGTCGTCTGATTTCGTTTTTGTATCGGTCATGGGCCTCTCCATTCTGATGATTGGTTCTTTCTAACAACTTACCCAGTTCATCGAAAGTTGTAAACCCTTTGGTGTTATTTGGGGAGTTTTTATGAAAAAGCAGTAAGAACATCCTTGTGAACCCGATGGATAGACATGTTTTCAACCGTAAAAGACAAATTGCAATTGGTGGTGACCCAGGCGCTGCGCCAAGGATGGAGCCGCGACGGCGTGGCCCGGGCTTCGGCGTGGGGCGTTGCCGTGGGGGTATTTCCCATCTATGGGGTTACCACGGCCGCATTGGGGGTCATTGGGGTGGTGGCCCATTTGAACCACGCGGTGTTGCAGGCCTTCAATTATTTGGTGTCGCCCTTGAAATTTCTGCTGATCATTCCCTATATCCGTTTGGGAGAGTTTCTGTTTCGCGAGGAAAACCCATTTCGCCTCAGCATTCCCGAATTCACGGAAAGATTTCAGGCCGCTCCCTGGGAAACGCTTTCAAGATTTTCCATGACTTTTGTACACGCCATCGCCGCTTGGGCGGTGACCTTTCCGGTTTGGATGGTTTTCGTGTATCTGGTGATGACTGGATTGATTCGCTCGGGACAGGCCGCGCATGAGACCGCCAAAGAATTTACCAAGGAGAAAACCGCATGAAAATGTTTTTATTGGGCGCCTTCGTGATGTTTTTGATGTTTTTGGGGATGTTTGTAGGCCTGGATCGATTTGGACGCGAACCACGCCATGACGCGGCCGGAACCAACGCGCAATACCGCGGGGCGTTGGCGCTATCCGCCGAACGCGCGGCCAATCCGCCCGTGGGCGGGACGCGGGAGGCGGAATGGATTCAAAAAGTACAGGACGCGTTCAGCCCCTTCAGCGTCGAAAACGTCAGCACCGCCTTCCCCGAAGCGTATGCGGAAGAATTTTATTTTCGGGACGCCTTTCACGTGTTTACCGAGTTGGAGCCGATGCTGGCCTACATGGTCAAGACCGCCGAAGCCAGTCCGGGGGTGACTTTTGAATATGAAGCCCCCGCCCGCCGAGGCCCGGATTTCTACTTGCCCTGGGTCATGGTATTGCCGCTTCGCGGGAGCGAAAAGGAGCAACGTTCCATCGGCATGAGCCATTTGCGGTTCAACGAAGAGGGAAAAGTGATTTTCCACCAGGACTACTGGGACTCATCAGATGTGTTGGTGGAAAGAGTTCCCGTGGCCAATGGCCTGATCGAATGGGTGCGGCGGCGGTTTTAGGCCCTTTCAGCCTCGCGCTTTTTTGAGCAATTCGGCGCGGTGGGCGAGGGCTTCGTGGACCCTGGCCCTGATTTCGTTGGGGGTAAAGGGTTTTTCGAGGACCGCCAAGACGCCTTGTGCACGCAGCACGTCCTCGCTGTGTTTGGAGCTGTATCCGGTGATGACCAGACAGGGCATGATGGGATCGATGGCTTGGGCCTGTCGCAGGAGTTCCAATCCGTCCCGTTTGGGCAGGGAAAGATCGGTGATGAGCAAATCGAATTTATCGTTTTTCAGGTGCGTCAACGCTTCGTCCACGGATTCCGCCCGGGTAACGGCGTACATTTCGTCGCTGAGCATGCGCGAGACGAGTTGCAAAATATGGGGGTCGTCATCGACCACGAGAATGGGATGGGGACCGGGGGCGCGGCTTTCGGGGTGTTGCGCGACCCAGGCTTGGACGCGGTTCCCGCCAGCGCGTTTTCCTTCGTACAAAGCTTGGTCCGCGCATTCCATCAGTTGCATGGAAGACGCGATGGCGCTGTCGTCCCCCCCATGGGCAAAGCCGATGGTCAGGGTCAGCGATAATTTCGCGTCCCCCACTTCGAAAACGTGGTTTTGAAACGTTTTCAGGATCCGTTCGGCCAATACCTCGGGGGCATTGTCCGCTGCCGGGGGAATGAACACCACGAATTCATCTCCGCCGATGCGAACCAGCAGGTCGGATTGGCGCACCATTTCCTGGAGCAAATTGGAGGCTTGCAAGAGGATTTCGTCTCCGGCGGTGTGCCCATGGGAATCGTTGATGCTTTTGAAACCGTCCAAGTCGAGCATGAGCAAGCTCAGACGTCCCCGGGCGCGTTTGGCCAGCAGCCAGGCGCGCTCGATTTCGCCGTGCAGGTATTGACGGTTGAAGAGTCCGGTGAGGGGATCGACCAAACTCTGGCGATGGATTTCTTCGATGGCCTGAAGCAGGGTGCTGAAGTGGTGGGCGAAATAATAAAGCAAAGGCGCTTTGACCGGATTCAGAGGGTGCTGCGGGGTGGGGTGGAGCACCAATAAAGCCTCGATGCGATCAATTCCCATGATGGGCAGGTACACGGGGGGCGTCGAAGGCATGGGCGTTTTTCCGTAGGTGAAATCCAAGTGGATTTGACTTTCAGGAATGTCCGGTTTTTGTCCGGAAAGCAGTTCGAACTGTTCCAAAACATGGGCCACGGCGGCTTGAAAACCTTGCTGGGCCGGAGTAGAGGTGGACCGAGCGAACAGGTAAGCGGTTTCGTCGTCCAAAGCCAAGAGGATAGCGGATTCCCAAGGGACCAAGTGCTGTAATTTGCTTAAAAACACTTCGCAGGCGGGCTGAATCCTGGGTTTGTTCCAGATTGCGTGCGCCAACTCCCGGAACTCATTCAGCGCGGTGGATGGACCGCCGTCGGGAAGAGAAGAGGTGGCCTGATTCGCGCCCGAACCTTGGCCGACGCGACTGACTTGAATGGCCTCGTGCAGGGTGTTCAGGCTGATGGGTTTTTCGAGAATGGTTTGAATGCCCGCCGCCTGAATTTTTTTCTTGAGGACCGGGTCCAAAAATCCCGTGCAAATGATCATTTCCTGCCAAGGCCAGATTCGCGCGACGATTCCCGAGAAGCTCAATCCATCCATGACCGGCATCTTCAAGTCGACCACCACCAGATGGAAATGATATCGGGCCATCAGCGCCAAACCTTCCCGGCCATTGCTGGCGGTTTCGACATCGTACCCTTCGTTCCGGAAAAAAAACCGGAACATTCTCAAGACTTTTTCATCGTCGTCCAAGACCAGAACGCGCAGATGTTTCATGGCGGCTATTTGAGGCGAGGTTGTCATAACTTGATTATGCTACGTAATGGGGCCGAATCCAAACCTTTCGTGCATTTTTTTTGGGGTTGAGTTTGATTTCGCCCGGATTTCCACACATATTCCCGTCATGAAAGCACTCGTATTGTTAGCACCCGGTTGTGAGGAAATGGAAGCGGTCATTGTCATGGATGTCCTGCGCAGAGGCGGAGTTGACGTGGTGGGGGCGGGTTTGGACCCCGGGGTGTTGACGGCCTCCCGCGGGGTGAAAATCGAGCCCGACCTGCCCTTGGATGCCTTGGAGAATGCCAAGGATTTCGACCTGCTGGTCCTTCCCGGGGGCTTGCCGGGCACCGAGGCCATGCTGGCGGATGTGCGCGTGCGGGACTTGGTTTTACACTACGCGACGACGCCTGGGCAGCTCTTGGGCGCCATTTGCGCTGCGCCTCTGGTGCTCGACGCCCACGGGGTACTGGAGGGGAAGGGGTTCACCTGTTTTCCCACGTTGCGCCATCGGATTGAAACCCGGGGTTGGTCCCCGGAGCGCGTGGTGGAGGACGGCGAACTCATTACCAGCCAAGGTCCCGGCACGGCCATGGCCTTCGCCTTGTGCCTTGTGCGCCGTTTGGCCGGCGAAGAGGCCGCGCACAGTGTCGCCGAGGGGCTTTTGTTCCAAAACCCGTCCGAATAGCCGTCACTCCGCACTCCAAACTCCAAACTCCGCACTCCGAACTCCGAACTCCGAACTCCGCACTCAAATCACGATCTCTTCACCCATTTTTTGGGTTCCGGGGTGCCCAAAAGGTCTGCCGGGTAGCCGCAAGCTTCCAGCACTTGGCGGGTGGTTCGGAAGTGGGTTTTGGCCACTTTGCGCAACACCTCGGGGCCTTGGGCTTTGACCAAATCCTCCGCGGGTCCCCGGACGTGGGTGGCCCCTTTGGGCAGGGGCGTGGAGACTTCCGCGCTCAGTTCACGCAATCCATTGACGAAATCGGCCCGGGCCAGAATCGAGGCCGCCGCGACCGCCGGATCGGATTCGGCCCGGTGGCGTTGAATGAGTTCGATGGCCTTGCCCCGGGTTTTCAGGGCCTGTTTGATTTGGTGTTCGGGGCCAAACTGGTCCGCCACCGCGCGTTGGATCGCAGGGTAGCGGGTGAGCAGGTTTTCCAAAACCGTGGCGTGTCCCCAGGCAAGCACCCGGTTGACGGAGCCCATGCGTTTCACGAGGTCGTTGTAGGTTTGGGGGGCGAGCCGCAGCACTTCGACGTGACCCGGGGCCTGTTCTCGAAGGACTTCCGCCACTTTGATCATTTTATCGTCGGAAGAGATCTGTTTGCTGTCACGCACCCCCAGCTTTTGCAGGAGCGGGAGGAGCCCCGGGGTCAGGTAATATCCGGCAATGACCAACGGCCCAAAGAAATCGCCCTTGCCACTTTCGTCAATACCGATGCGGGGGACCTCGTCCTCCGAAGCCGCTGACTCCGTCGAGGTCGCGCCGCTGGCGGCAGGTGACAACAAACGCTGAAGGATTTCTGGTTCCAGGGCGAATTCGACCCATTCCCGGGTGCGTTTCCCTTGGACCACAAGCTTACCGCTTTGGTACAAAACTATGTTGAGCCCGTCTTTTTTTCCGGCAATGCGGGCATGTGCGACGGTGTTCAGGCTGAAGCCGTTCTCACGGAGATGGAGGGCGAGGCGTTTTTGTTCATCGGAATTGAGGGGCAGGGATAGCGTGTTCATGGTGTGTCCTTGTGTCGAAAAGCCTTCCGAAGGCAAAACATTTTTTTCATTATTCACGAGAACTTCCCTTGACATTTTGCATGAAGAAGGGCTAAGATGATAATTAGATCGATTACGTACGTCTAAATTTCATCAAGTCATTTCATCAAGTCATGGAGATCACGATATGAACACCCAAGCCAAAAACTTCTTTTTCACGCTGGCAGCTCTTTGCCTGATGGTCGCCCCATTGTCTTTCGCTCAGGACGATCATGCCGGAGACACCATCACCCAAGGAGAGGCCGCGTTGCTTCTCGCGCAACGGTTGTCCTACAACATTGAGGCCAGTCACCCGCTTGCCGCGCACCAAGCCATCAAGGTGTTGACGGAAAACCGCATCACCCCCTTTGGCGGGTGGGATGCGGCCGCCCCCCTGATGGAGCACGATCTTGCGCGCATCTTGGTGTTGGCCCTGGGTTTCATTGATGAGATCCCCGAGGAAGAACGGGAAAACCCGGAAACCACGGCGTATCGTGATTATCTCGTCAGGGACCACAACTTGGATTTAAGCAGCCTCAGCGCCGCTTTGGATGGCGTGCGGGGTTCCAGACAGAACGTAGGCAGCGGCTTGGCCGAAAGCGATGCCTCCTCTGACCCGCTGCGCACTCGCGGACAGGGCGGGGAAGTGGGCGGTTCGGCGGGTGGCGCGCCCTTTGGCGCGTTTATCCCCACAAGCGAAGCCGTGGTGGCGGCAGCGCTGGAGGCCATTATTCCCACGCCCGGCGCCGGTCGTCGCTTGTCCCCGGCTCCCCGGGAAACCGTGTCCGACACCACCCCCAGCGAACCCAGTTGAGGAACCGTCGGAATTCAAAATCCACCTTCTGTCAAATCCCCTGTCTAAATTCCCAACGTATTGATTCCTGAATTGGAAAGGACCCATACCGCCTTATGAAAACAAAGATCGCACAACTCACCCTCCTCACGTTCGCCAGTGGTTCGCTGGTGTTTGCCCAGCCCAACCGCCTTCCCGTGGACATTACCAACACCCTTCGGGTTGGATACGATGACAACGTGTTGACCACCGGCAAGGGGTCTTCCACAGGGAAGCAGGACACGTTCACGATTCAGAATCAAATTGAGTTCCTGTTGGATCGCGAGCAGAATGCCACCTATTGGGGACTTCGTTATGCGCCTTCGTTCATTTATTACGAAGATCGCCCCGGAGACAGCACTGATATCAACCATCAGTTTGATTTGACCTTCAGCCATCAATTCACCCCCTTGAGTCGGCTCCAAGTGCGCAACACCCTGCGTGCGGCCGAAGAACCCGAATTGGTGGAAGACGATGTGACGGTTCGGCGTCGTAACGACTTCTTCTACAACTCCCTCAACGTGTCGTACGACACGCAAGTGGTCCCCGAAAAAACCACCCTGCGCGTGGATGGCCGATATGCGGTGATGCGGTATGATGACAGCGAGGTGTCCAACATTGCGGATTACGACCAACTGGTCGCGGGTTTGAATGTCATTCAGCAATTGGCCCCGAACACCACCGGCGGCCTTGAATTCCGGTATCAGGAGTTAAGCTACGAAAACAATCTCCGCGATTTGGATGCCATCCAAGTGGGCGCGACCTTCAGCAAAATCTTTTCACCGACCTTACAGGGGGATGTCCGCTTCGGTTACGAATATCGTGACGCGGACAATGCCGTGGAGCAAACTTCGGACAGTCCCTACATCGACGGAAGCGTTGTGTTCCTGCCCGCCATCAATACACGGCTGACCGTGGGGGCCGGCTTTTCCAAAGACCAATCGCCCGTGAACCGCTTTGCCCAACAAGAGCGGACGCGTTTTTATGGCACTTTGGCCCAGACCCTTACTCCCGCCACAACTTTGTATGTGTCTGGGTCCTATTCCCTGGGTTCCTTTGACCGCGACGACGCCACCAGTGCGTTCAATCCCGAAATTCACACCGATGGTGATGAAACCGTCCTCCGTTTCAGCACCCGTTTGGCGCATCGTCTGAATGTGAAAAATTCCATCGAAGCCACCTATCAATACACGGAATTGGATTCCGATGTGAGACCGGATGACGACTTCGAAAGAAATCGTGTCTCCATCGCATGGAAATACAGCTTCCAGTAAGCTTGACATTCCACCCTCGCGCCTTCATGTTACGGCGCGTTCTTACTGGCGTACCGGTGGCTCACGGGTACGCCGGTTTCTTTCACAGGCATCATGCACTGAGGACACACTTGAGGAAATATGGATCAAAATAACAATCAAACGGATTCCACAAACCTACATTTTCTGGATTATTGGCGGGTCGTACGCTCTCGAAAAGAAATCATCCTTGCGGTGATCGTTCTTGTCGTGCTTGTCGGTGGTTTTGTTACCACCCTCATGCCGGAACGCTACATGGCCACCTCCCGAATTCGGGTGCAGCAAGACTCGCCCACCGTTCAGTCCTTCGGGGCCAACTCGGCCATGGGCCAGCAGTACAATCCCTATTTCCTGTTGACGGAGCTGGAGATCCTGCAGTCGGATTTGATTTTGGGCGAAGTCGTGGATGTCGCCAATTTGACCCGCATTTGGGGGCAAAAATATACCAGGGACAACGTGGATTTGCCCCGGGAAACGGTGATGGAAATGTTGAAACGCCGGGTTCGCGTGCAACAACAGCGCAACACCAGCAACATTGACATCACCGTGGTGGCTGATGACCCCAGTGAGGCCGCCTTTTTGGCCAACCAGATTGCCGAATCCTATCGTCAGCACCGCGTTTCCTCGAAAGTCAGGGATGTGCGCCGGGGCATTGCCGCGTTGGAGGAGGCCCTCGCGGAAAAAGGCAGGGAAGTGGAAGAGGCCGAGGACGAGTTGGAAAGGGTTCGGGATGAACTCGGTTTGACCGCCATCGGCATGATGGGCACCAGAATCACCGCGGAAACCGAACGGGTGCGGCAACTTCAGGCGGATTTGATGGCATTTCGCGTGGATATGTTGACCCGGGAAGCCCGCTTGAACGAATTGGAAAAATTGGAAGGCGAAGGCTTGGTCAACGCTTTGTTGATGAGTGTGCCGGATCGGAGTTTGGAAGTCTTGCGTGGACAATTGATTGACGCGGAGATCCAATTGCGCATGTTGCTTGAAAACCTTGGGACCAACCACCCCGATGTACGGCGGGTCCGGGCGGGTCTTGAAGAGACCCGGGACCGTATGGAGGCCGCCATCAATGGCATCAAGGCCGGCTTGCGGAGCGATTATGTGGTTTCGCGCAGCAAGGTGGAAGCCTTGCAAACGGAACTCAATCTCGTGGAACAGGCGGAGCGGAACGCGCAGACCATGAAAGTTCTCCCCTTTGAACGCGCGGAACGTCGCTTGCGCGAAAAACGCGCCATTCACGCGGCCTTGAATGCCCGGGTGGCCCAAGAAGGGGTGGACATCAGTTTGCCGCGCAACCCCGTGGAAGTATTTGAGCCCGCCAAGCCTCCCGAAAGACCGTTCAGCCCCCGTTGGGTGCTGAACATGGCCTTGTCCGTCTTTGTCGGCAGTGTGTTTGGCGTTGGCCTGGCCTTCTTCATTGAATATCTCGATACCTCCGTCAAGACCGTGGATGACGTGGAACGCCACCTCAACTCGCCGGTGATCGGGGTCATTCCCCAAAAGGTGAAGCCCTTGAACCAAGAGGGGCCCGAAAGTCCACACGCGGAATCCTATCGGGTGTTGCGTACAAATTTACAGTTCGCCAACAAAGGGCATACTGGTGGAGCCTTCGCCATTTGCTCGGGTGGCGTGGGCGAAGGAAAGTCCACCACGCTCTTCAATCTGGCTTATGTATGTGCGTCCATGGGAGATCGGGTGTTGATTGTGGACTCGGACATGCGGCGTCCGGTTCAGCATACGATTCTTGGCATCTCCAACAGTACGGGCTTAACCAATGTGCTGCTGCGGGACTTGCCCGTGGAAGATGCGATCAAGACCACGAATTTGCCGAACCTACATTTCCTGCCCAGCGGCAGGTTGCCCCGCACATCCGTAGGTTTGCTGGATACCCAGAGGATTCGCGACCTCATCAAAAATCTGAAAGCCCGTTACGATTATGTGTTTTTTGATTCTCCGCCGATTATGGGCGTGAGCGATTCGTCCATTCTCGCCAGTGAAGTGGACGGGGTCCTTTTGGTGGTGCAATATCGGAAATATCCCCGGCAAATGTCCTCCCGCGCCAAACGCCTCATCGAGAACGTGGGCGGAACCTTGGTGGGCGTTGTGTTGAACAACATCAACATTCTCCGGGATGATTCCTACTATTACTACAGCTCCTATTATTCCCATTATGCGAGTACTTCCGATGAGGAAATTTCCGCCGACGAACAAAGTGGACCCGCCCAAGAACGTTTCTAATGAAAAAACACTGCCCATCAATCCTTCTCTCCTTTTCCGCCCTGCTGTTGATGCTTTCCGGTTGTCAGGCCCTCCAGGAGGGGCGACGCAACGAGCTTGAATATCATGCTTTGATTGTTTCCGAACAGGCTGAAACACCCGCTTTAGAGCCGGAAGTCAATGAGGATTCCGCCGAGGTGGCCCCCAGGCGGGGCTTTTTCTCCAGGGTTTTCGGGCAAAGCGATCCTCAAGTCGAGCCCCCCACGGATGAAATACGCGCCCCGGGGCCACAACAAGGGGACCCTGCGACGCCACCGGTGGCCCAACCCATGGCCCAACCCATGGACCAAGCGCAGGCCGTTGCGGAAGGGGATGCCATGGCGGCCAATCGGCTCCAGTCCGGCGAACCCATCATTGTCGTGATCTCCGGGACCACCATGGATGATCGCGTGGAAGCGAACATCGATGAGCGGGGTTTCATCAAGCTCAGATACATCGGCAGCGTCCGTGCCGCCGGACGGACCCCCACGGAATTAGCCCGTGAAATTGAAGCGGAGTACACGGATCGTCAGCAGATCTTCCGCGAAGTGTACGTGACCGTTCATGTGCCCAATCGTTATTACTTCATTGGCGGGGAAATCCGGCAGGCGGGGCGGTATCCTTTGGTGGGCCGCGTGACATTGAGTCAGGCCATCGTCGCCGCCGGTAATTTTACCGAATGGGCCCGCAATGACGGTCGCTTGACCCTGCTGCGTGACAACGAGCGCACTACGATCAACTTCCGGGATATCACCAATGATCCCAATTTGGATGTGGAACTGAGACCCGGGGACGTCATTACCGTGGACCGTCGAGGCTTTTAAATGGCGGAATGATGGGGCGCAAACGATCCAGTCGACGAAGGCGGAGCGCGGATGTGGTTTCCCCCACATCAGGTTTCCCCGTGTTTGATACGCTGGCCGTCCTCTTGCTTTCCTTGGCAGCGATTGGAATGGCTTTTTTATTTGGCGGCACGGTTTTTTGGGCTTCCGGCATTCCTTTCGCTTTGGGATTGATGGTGGTATTCGCCTGTCAAATCATGGCCTTGCGGTCCGGCATGCCGCTGGCCCTTTCCCCGCCACCGGGCACCTTGGCTTGGAGTCTGTTGCTGCTCTATGCACTTGTTCGCGCGATTTTCGTCCCGGTGATTCCTTATCAAGCGTGGACCGAAGTCATGCAAATGGGCGCGGTGCTCCTGTTCTACGTCACCTTTGCGGATTTGTGCAATCGTCGAAAGCTTTGGAAAATCGTGGTCCAGGTGTTTCTGGTTTCCATCGCCATTCAAGCCTTGTACGCGTTGTCGCTTCATTTGCGGGGGCTTGACGACGTGCTTTGGTTGACGAGGCCCTCCCAATATGGCATGAGAGCCAGCGGCACGTTCATTTGCCCCAATCACTATGCGCAACTGCTACAGATTGGCATTCTCTTGGCCGTCGGATTGATTCTCACCCCCAAAATGGGCTTTGGGTTGAAATTCATGTCCGGATATACGGCGCTGTTGGCACTACCCGCGCTTTTTTTGACCGGATCGCGCTCCGGCTGGCTCGGATTGTTGGCGGGTTTGGCAGTCATTGCTTTTATGAAGGCCTTGAAAAAGGGTCCGCTGGTCGTGTGCATCACCACGGGTGTGTTTGCCCTACTTTCCGGACTTTCGTTTTTTGCGCTTTGGACGTTTTCCTCCATGTTTCAAACCCGAGTGCAACGTGCGATTCAGGGGGATATCCGGGTGAGAGGCCTGTGGCCGGATACCTGGCGAATGATTCAGGAGGAAGGGGCCTGGGGCGTGGGGCCTGGTCTGTTTCGGCATCGCTTCGAACAGTTTCGCTTTCATTTTGATCGACCCAGCGTCATGTTGCGCCACGCCCACAACGAATACCTGCACGTGGTTGCGGATTACGGTTGGTTGGGTCTTGCGATTGTTCTTTTGGGTTTGATTTCCGTTACGTGGTTGCTCTGCCGGGCGATTTTCAGGCAGGAGAGTTCATCTCTGGTGATGATCCCCGTGACCATGCTGGGAGTATTCGTGGCCACGGCGGTTCATTCCGTATTTGATTTCAACGCCCACATCAATGGAAACATGACGACATTGGTGTTGGTGATGGGCGCCCTGTATGGCCATGGTCTTCACATGGGCGTATGGAAAGCCTCGGCGATCCCTCTGAAAGCGGGACGGGTCATGGTTTGGGGGGTATTGACCATTACGCCGTTGCTATTCATTGGGTTTTTGGTCTTGGCCATGGGGAGCTGGGCGGAACTGCGTATGGACAGGGCCCGGGAGCAAAAAGATCTTGCGTCAGAGAAACGCCATGCGGCCACCATGCGGAGATGGACGCCTTTTCATTGGCGGGGCTGGGCCGAACACGGGTATCATTTGCGCGCCGAAGCCTTTTGGAATCGAAATCCCGAACAGCGTGCCGAATTGGTTGAGGGCAGCCGGGAGGCGTATGAGACGGCGTTGCGCTGGAATCCCATGGACCGTATTGCGCTGATGGGCTTGGCGGAATTGGAAAGACAGGAGGGGAATTTGGAGGCAGCCGCCGAGTGGATGGACGCTTTGCTGCAATGGGACCCGCGCAATGCCCATGTGCTGGTGCAATATGGCATCGTTTTGCGCCGTTTGGGAAGATACGAAGAAGCCTTGGAGGCTTTCGAAGTGGCCAGCCGGTACCGCCGCAACGACCGTCAAATTCAAATGAACATCGAACTGCTGGAAAAGCGCATTCGGGAAGCCGGCCAAGAGGACTAAAGCGGCAGGCGTTTTAATGCACCGGTTCGGGTCTCCAAAACCGAGACCATCGGGGTCTGGGCGCGGTGCACGGCCCCCGGATTGATCATGCGAGTGCTTCCATGGGTTTCATCGCAAGGGACATGGGTATGACCGGTAAAAATAAAATCCAGGTTTTCCTCGAGCAGTTCGTTTATCGCCTGAGGATCGTGCCCATGCGTCATCCCATACGAAAAGGTGTCGAAGGTGCCTTTGGCGATCCGGGGCAGGGACAGGCCCAGTTGTTTGGCATACAGATGCAGTCCGGGATCCCATTGATCCACATTGCCATGCACCAAGGTCACGGGGGTTCCAGTCTCCCGGGTTTCAAAGAGGAGGTTGATGATTTCCTCACTGCCGATGTCGCCGCAATGAAGGATGTGTTGGGCCCCGGCGTTTTTCAACAGGGAAAGAGCGGTTTCCGTTCTGCGGACATTCCCGTGGGTATCTGACAAAAGGCCGATGATCATGGGATTGGGCTTACAGGGGCCAGGCCATGCGGGCGGTGCGATGGGGGCGAATGTCAGTGACGACTCGAACCGGAATTTCCCGGCGTTTGTCTTTCAAAATCAGGGATTCGCCAACCGAAAGTGCATGGTTCACGCGAATGAACCCGCAGCTGAGCCCACGCGGGGCAAATGAAGCGGGTGCGTTGGGGGAGGCGAGGCTGACGACTTCGCCGTCCACGAGATCAATGGCCATGTCCGTCGCACAAGTCAAGACGGTGCCGATCGGTTCGCCGCTCAGGATGACTTCCGCGCCCGCTTCCACCTTGCGCCCGTTCTCCCCCAGAAAGGCCAGGGTATGCGGCTCGGTGGGTTGTGCGGCCAGCAGGGCCTGGTCACCGACGAAGCTTTTGGTGAACTTCCCGCCTTTCCACGGCAAGGCAAAGGACCAGGGATGGTTGACGCATGGCCAGTCGCCAATGTCCTGATGGCTCAGCGGCAACATGGCCCCGGTGCGCAAGCTGTCCCGGGCGCCCAGACCACAGGGCAGGAGTCCGAATTCCTCGCCCGCATCCAGAATTTGTTGCCAGAGGCTTGCGAAATCCTGGGGGCGCACGAAGAGTTCGAAGCCGAACTCTCCCGTGTATCCGGTGCGGGACACCATCACGGAAAAACCGCGCGTGCTTTTGACACCGCGTTGGAGATGGTCGTAGTGTCCGGCAAACGAAAAATAGGGAAAGGGCGCCTTGAGTTTCGAGGTGGGTTGCAGAATTTTTTGGAGGATTTTGCCAGAGGCGGGCCCCTGCAAATCCAGCTTGCTCAAGCGGTCGGTCAGATCGGAAACGGTCACATCCAAGTCTTCGCCCAAATGCAGGAGGTGCTTGGTGACGGTCGCGCCCATGCCGGCATTGACGACGAGCAGATATCGCTCGGTTTCCTCCATCATGACAATGGCATCGTCAATGACATGTCCGGAATCGTTGAGGAGAAACCCATAGGTGGCCCGTCCGGGTTCGAGCGGATGTTGCCTGGCGATGCAGGTGCCCAAGTCTTTGGTCAGGCTGCGCTGTACCAATTCCTCGGCATTGGGGCCCTCCACCAAAATTTGCGCCATGTGGGAGGTGTCAAACAAACCGGCGGCGGTGACCACGGCCCGATGTTCTTTGATGGGACCGGATTTGTACCAGAGCGGCATCCGATATCCGCCGAACTCCGCCATGGTGGCGCCATGATGTTGGTGCCACGCGCATAATTGGGTTTCTTTTATGTCCATTTGATCACACCTTCGGGTTCCATTCACAAGTGCATACGAGGTTACGGTCTCCATAGGTATTGTCAATTCTTCCCGACGCTGGCCAGAACTTTCTTTCGCGTACCCACATCAGCGGATACGCGGCCTGCTCCCGGCCATAGGGGCGGTCCCAGGTGTCCGCGGCGATGTCCTCGGCGGTGTGGGGGGCGTGGTGGAGGGGTGAGGATTCTGCGGGGATCTTGCCATCGATGACCTCCTGGATTTCCCGGCGAATGGAAACCATGGCTTCGCAAAAACGGTCCAACTCATCCTTGGTTTCGCTTTCCGTGGGTTCGATCATGAGGGTGCCGGGCACGGGGAAAGACATGGTGGGGGCGTGAAATCCATAGTCCATGAGTCTTTTGGCCACGTCGTCGATGACGAGTCCGGCGCGGCGGGTCAATTCCCGGAGATCGAGGATGAATTCGTGGGCCACACGTCCATTGCGTCCGCTGTAGAGGACGGGGTAACTCAATTCCAAATGTTTGGCCATGTAATTGGCGTTCAGCAGGGCGGTGCGGGTGGCCTCCGTCAATCCCGCGGCGCCCATCATGCGGATGTACATCCAAGGAATGACGAGAATGGAGGCGCTGCCGTATGCGGTTGCGGAAATGGCCAGGGGCAGGTCGGGACGGGCAAAGGGATCGGTGGGCATGTGGGGGCGCAAGTGTTCCGCCGCGCAAATGGGACCCATGCCCGGACCGCCGCCCCCGTGGGGAATGCAGAAGGTTTTGTGCAGATTCAAATGGCAAACATCGGCGCCAATCCGCCCGGGGGAGGTGAGTCCGACTTGGGCGTTCATGTTGGCGCCGTCCATATACACCTGCCCGCCGAATTGATGCACGGTTCGGCAAATTTCGGGAACGCTTTCTTCGAAAACCCCGTGCGTGGAGGGGTAGGTGATCATCAGGGCCCCCAGGGTGTCCGCGTGCTTTTCCGCTTTCGCGGCCAAGTCGGGTAAATCGACATTTCCTTGTTCGTCGCATTTGACGGCCAGGACTTGGAAGCCGGCCATCACGGCGGAGGCGGGATTGGTGCCGTGCGCGGAGGCGGGAATCAGGCACAGGGTCCGCCGGGCGTCCCCGCGGGACAAATGATATTCGCGGATGGCGAGCAATCCGGCCAGTTCCCCCTGGGAACCCGCGTTGGGTTGCAGGCTGCAGACGGGCAGTTCGGTGATTTCGGAAAGCCAGTGTTCCAAATCCCGGCAGATGTGAGTGTATCCCCGGGTCTGGTCCGCGGGGGCGGCGGGGTGAATGTTGCCGAATTCCGGCCAGGTGACGGGAATCATCTCGGCGGTGCCGTTGAGTTTCATCGTGCAGGAGCCCAGCGGAATCATGCTGTGCGCCAGCGAGAGGTCCCGTCCTTGGAGGCGATGCAGATAGCGCAGCATTTCATGTTCGGTATGGTAACGATGAAAAACGTTTTGTGGCAGAAATGGACCCGTGCGCAGGTGTGGTTTGCGAACGGCCGAGTTGTCCGAGGGGGAGAGGTCGGGGGATTCAATGCCCAAAAGATCGAATAGCTTGAGCAGATGTTCCGGTTGCGTGGTTTCGTCAAAGGTGATGCCGATGGACTCGTCGGCGAAATAGCGGAGGTTGATTTTCGCGGATTCGGCCCGTTCGCGGAGATCGGCGCACTCTTCCGGGCTCAGGGCAACGGCCACGGTGTCGAATACTGGCGCGTCCAAAACCCGCAGCCCGGCCCGCACGAGGGCGGATTGGAAGGCGGCGGTGAGATCCGCGATGCGGGTGGCGGTGCGCCGGAGCCCGTCGGGTCCGTGGTAAATGGCATACATGGCCGCGAGAATGCCGGGGAGGACTTGGGCGGTACAAATGTTCGAGGTGGCTTTTTCGCGGCGGATGTGTTGTTCGCGGGTTTGCAGGGCCAGGCGATAGGCGGGACGTCCGGCGACGTCCACCGAAACGCCGACGATCCGTCCGGGGAGGCGGCGTTTGAGTTCGTCGCTGACAGCCATGAAGCCCGCGTGGGGGCCCCCGAAGCCCATGGGCAGTCCGAAGCGTTGGGTGGACCCCACGGCCACGTCCGCGCCCAGTTCGCCCGGGGTTTTCAGTAGGCACTGGGCCAGCGGATCCACGGCCATGACCGTCAGCGCGCCGGCGGCGCGAGCTCTGGCGGTCACGGCGTCCACGCCTTCGCGAATGCGCCCCCGGGTGTCGGGAGATTGGATGAAAACGGCAAAAACCTCCGGTGAAATACCGGTTTCAAAGACATCCGTCACCTGCAAGTCAATGTCCAGGGCCCGGGCCCGGGTGGCGAGGATTTGCAGATGTTGGGGATGAAGGTCCTTGTCGGCGAGGGCCACGCGCCTTTTTTGCCGCGCCTGGGCGAAGGCCAGACCAAGGGCCTCTCCGCAGGCGGTGGCTTCATCCAACAGGGAGGCGTTGGCGAAAGGCAGTCCCGTCAATTCCGTGACCATGGTTTGGAAATTCAGCAAGGCCTCCAGTCGGCCCTGGGCGATTTCCGCCTGGTAGGGGGTGTATTGGGTGTACCAGCCGGGGTTTTCCAGCAGGTTGCGCAGAATCACCGGGGGCATCACCGTCGGGGTGTACCCCTGACCCAAATGGCATTGCCACACTTGGTTTTGGGTGGCGAGGGCTTTCAGTTCCCGGAGGGCCGCCATTTCATCCAAAGGTGGGGGCAGGTCCATGGGGGAGTCGCGGCGAATGGCGGGTGGGACGATCTCTTCGGAAAGTTTTGCGGGGGAGGTGACGCCCAAGTCTTTCAACATGGCCAGGGTTTCGGCTTCGCCGGAGCCGGTGTGGCGCTTGGAAAAAGGCGTGGGGGCATTGGTGTTGTAGGTGGCGGTTAGCGCATCGAGTACATTCATGGGTCGGTCGGGTTTTGGGGTTCATGGTGGATCGTCGACCCCGCTCTGTCCGGATACCTGAGAGGTTGACTCCTTCGGTGAACGTGCGCGCTGCTCTCCAGAGAATGACGTTGTAACCGGGGTCCTTTTGCCTGAGAGTTTCCGGGGCGGGTTTCACCTTCGGCGGGCGGATTCAACCGCCTCTCTTCCCTGGTCCTTTTGTCAATGCCGCATCCATAAGCGATTCACGGGAAATGTCAATCCCGACAGGCGGCTTGCCCAACAGCAAATGTTAAAAGGATGAGGCGAAGGGGCACGGGAGCGCCGATCTCCGGCCACGCAGTCGCGGGACAGGGGCAACGGGGGAGAAACGGCGGGACTCTGAAATTTTCTGCCGCCGATTTGTCTGGCATAATGCCCGATTTTGTTGGATCATGCGCGGATGTATTCAGGGTTTGTATTGAATTTATCCCTTTTGGTTTCCTTGAGCGTGTTTGCGGGGGTCTTGGCGGATGTCGTGCGGCACCGCTCCAAGGCGCTTCCTTGGTTGCAGGGACTGCTGTTCGGGGGAATCGTGGTGCTGCTGATGTTCTACCGGGTGCAAATCGCGCCGGGAATTGTTTTTGACGGGCGGACGGGGGTTTTGTTTTTGGGCAGTTGGTTTTTCGGAGCCCCCGCCGCTTTGGTCGCCAGTGTCATGGCATTGACTTTCCGCTTTTTCATCGGCGGGGACGGGATGTGGTTGGGGGTGGCTTCGATCTGTTTGTCGAGCTTGGCGGGCTTGATCCACTTTCGCGAACAGCGTCCGGAAACCCAATGCCCGGGTTTTTTCGTGCTGCTCCGTCATGCCTGTATTCTGCATTTCCTGGTGGTGATGTTGTTTTTTTTCATGCTTCCGTTGGAAGTGGTCATTGGGGTTTGGTGGATTTTCCTGTTTGTGATGCCCGCGGCCACGGCCTTCGCGGGAAAAATGATTGCCATGCAACTCCAAATGCGTCCAATGCTGGATTCCCTGAAGACCCAAGATCAAAGGCTGCGCATGATTACCGACAACATGCGGGAGGTGTTTTGGGTGATGGACATGGATACCTTGCGCTTCAGTTATCTCAGCCACTCGGCCTATGATTACACCGGTTACACCGTCGAAGAAGCCATGCGGTTGGATATCGAGGATATCTTGACGCCAACTTCGCTGGAGGAAGTGAAGGGATGGTTGCGGCACGAACTGCCCCACCTGCATAAACCCGAAAGAGCTGCTGAATTTTCCTCGCAATTGCGCAGAATCGAGGAGAAATGCAAAGATGGTTCCACGGTCTGGTCGGAAATTTCCATGAGCGTGATCCATGGGGAAAACAACAAACCCATTAAAATTTTGGGGATTTCCCGAAATATTTCCGAGCGCGTGCAAATGGAGGAAGCGCTTCAACGCTCCTTGAATGAAAAGGAGGCCTTGCTCAAGGAAGTGCATCATCGGGTCAAAAACAATCTGCAGGTGATCACCAGCATTTTACGCCTGGAATCACATCGAATCGACCATCCTTATACCCGCGACGTGCTCGGTGACATGCAGCGGCGTATCCGCTCCATTGCCCTCTTGCACGAGATGGTCTACCAATCCCACAGCTTCGCCGCTGTAAACATGCGGGATTACCTGCGCAAGCTCCTGCGGCAAATCTCCGTGGCCATGTCGTCTACCCTTTCCGTCAGAACCGCGGCAGAGGGCGAAAGCCCGGAGCCGCCCCGGATTGAGGCAAGATTTGAAGTGGAGGACATTTCCTTGCCCTTGGAAAAAGCCATCCCCTGTGGATTGCTGGCCAATGAACTCCTCAGCAATGCGTACAAACATGCTTTTGGTCCCGGAGAAAGCGGATTCATCACTTTGGTGATGCGAAAAAACATTGAAACCGAGTACTATGAATTGTACGTGATGGACACCGGGCGTGGGTTGCCCGAAGATTTGGAAAAGCCGGGCCACAAAACCCTGGGCATGCAATTGATTTCCGACTTGATTCTCCAACTCGAAGGCACATCCATTCTTGAGCGCGGTCCTCCCGTTCGCGTTGGGGTGACCTTTGCCGACCCGTCCACCCGGAAAAACCACGACACCCTTGCAGAACACCATGACTGAACCTTCTCATATTTCCGAAACCACTGAATCCAAATTACGTGCCGTTCCCGCTTCCGTGCTCATCGTGGAGGACGAACCCATTGTCGCCCGGGACATTTGTCAAGAACTGGAAATCTTGGGATACAACATTGCCGGCGAGGCCCGCACCGGCGAGTCCGCACTCGAATTGGCGGCCGAGTTGAAGCCCGATTTGATTCTCATGGACATTCAGTTGGCCGGGGAAATGGATGGGGTGACCGCCGCCGGGATTATTCGAGATGAAATGGATATTCCCGTCGTCTTTCTCACCGCCTTTGCCGGGGGCGAGATTTTCGAACGTGCCAAGAAAATGGAACCCTTCGGTTACATTCTCAAACCCTTCGAAGAAAGGGAACTGCAGATTGTCGTGGACATGGCCCTGTACAAGCATGGCATGGAAAAGGAAATGCGCTTCAAAAGCCAAGCGCTTTCCTCGGCCGCAAATGCGATCGTTATCACCGATCCCGAGGGGAAAATCGTCTGGGTTAACGCGGCTTTCTCCCGGTACACGGGATATTCCATGGAAGAGGCTTTGAAAAAAAATCCAAGTGAATTGGTGAAATCCAGTGAACAAGACGAGGAATTTTACAAAAAAATGTGGGAGACCATTTCCCGCGGGGAGGTTTGGGAAGGCGAATTGGTGAATCGGCGCAAAGACGGAACCACTTACCCCGAACGTATGACCATTACCCCCATGTTTGGTCCGGCGGGAAAAATCACCCACTATATTGCCATCAAACAGGACATCACGGAGCAGAAAAAACTGGAGAAACTGCAACTGCGCTCACAGCGCATGGAAAGCATTGGCACCTTGGCGGGAGGCATTGCCCATGATCTCAACAACATCCTCTCTCCGATCATCATGTCCGCCGATCTTCTCGTCAAAACCTGCGAGGACCCCGAACAGTTGGACATGCTGAAAATGATTTCCGACAGCGCCCAACGGGGCGCTGAAATCGTCAAGCAGGTCCTCTCCTTCGCGCGGGGCACCGATGGTCGCAAAAGCGAAATCCAGATCCGACATATTCTCGTGGACCTGGCCAAAGTTTGCCGTGAAACGTTTCCCCGAAAAATCGAAGTGCTCAACTATGTTCCCCGGGATTTGTGGCTGGTCCGGGCCGATCCCACCCAAATTCATCAAGTGTTGATGAATGTGCTCATCAACGCCCGTGACGCCATGCCCGAAGGCGGCCAACTGACCATCAAGGGCATGAACGTTGAACTCAATGACACGGAGGATGATGGCCTTCCCGAGGAGTTAGCCCCGGGTCGATACGTCCGCTTGCAAATCATGGATACGGGCATCGGGATCTCTGAAGACGTGATGAAACATATTTTCGATCTTTTCTTCACCACCAAGGCCCAAGGGGAGGGCACGGGACTGGGTTTGTCCACGGCCATGGGAATTGTGCGCGCGCACGGTGGGGCCATGACCGTTCAATCCGCCTCCGGGGCAGGAGCCTGCTTCACCATCTATTTGCCCGCGGACCCCACCCCCGCGGAAAAAAAGATCGGTACCCCCCGGAAAAAGTTGCCCCGCGGCAACGGGGAACGCATTTTGATCGTCGATGACGAGGAGTCCATCCGATGGATGCTGAAAACCACGCTGGATGGCATGGGCTACGTTGTGGATCAAGCCGTCAATGGCAGCCATGCCATGGAGAAGCTTGCCGAAATCGGGCCACCTTGTGATTTGGTGATTTCCGATGTGATGATGCCCGTCATGGATGGCGCCGAATTGGTCAAAGCCTTGGAAGCCTCCCGTCCCGGATTGCCAGTGTTGTTGATCAGCGGCATGTTGCCCGAGGGAGGTTTGGAGGCACGGGGGCTTGAGCTGAACAAGCCTTGTTTGATCAAACCGTTTGCGATTGCCGACTTGGCTGAAAAAGTGGCGGAATTACTTCGAACCTGAATCCGACCTAAATTTCCTCGGCCAGCCCAAACAGCTCCAACAGGCGATCCAAATCGTCGTTGGAGTAAAAGTCGATTTCCAGTTTGCCCCGTTGTTTTTTGCCATTGGCAAGGGAACGGGTGGGGGAAATGCGCACGCTGGTCCCCAGCCGCTGGTGCAGGCGGTCAATCAGGTATTGCAAATGGTCCGGGGGAATGTCGGCTTTGCCCCCCTCGGGCACGGTGGGTTTGCGGGGCGGATTCAGGCGGGCTTTCACCTGCCGTTCCAGTTCGCGAACGCTCCAGCGTTCCCGGAGACAGGCATTGGCGAGGATGATCTGCTCGTCCTCGATTTCCAAGCTCAACAACACCTTCGCATGGCCGGTGGACAGACGCCCGTCGGCCACCATGGTGCGCACGTCCGGGGCCAGGGAAAGCATGCGCAAGGCATTGGCCACCGTGGCCCGGCCTTTGCCCACCCGTTTGGCAATCGCCTCTTGGGTCAGATGAAAATCCGCGGCCAGCCGCTGATAGCCTTCCGCCTCCTCGATGATGTTCAAATCGCGGCGTTGCAGGTTTTCCACCAAGGCGATTTCCAACGCCTCCTGGTCCGTCAGGTCCCGCACGATCACGGGCACTTTTTTCAATCCGGCCCGTTGCGCGGCCCGGAAACGGCGCTCCCCGGCGATCAGTTGGTAGCCGCTGGCGTCATCTTGCCGCCGGCGGACCAACAAGGGGGACAAGACCCCCATTTCCCGGATGGACGCGGCCAGTTCTTCCAAGGCCTCCTCGTCAAAGCTGGCCCGCGGCTGCCAGGGGTTGGCCACGATCAGGTGGATGGCCACCTCATGGGGCGTGTCATCCGGCACGGCCTCCGGAGGAGGCGGCGTTTTGGAGGGTGAATCGCTTTTCGCAACGGGTTTCGTGTCCCCAACGGGTTTTTTTGAGTCGGCGGGGCTGCCGCCCTGAGTGATCAGTGCGTTCAAACCGCGTCCCAATCCGGATTTTTTCGTGGCCATAAGTGTTCCTTCAATCAATGAAAATGTTGTCAACTTTCCGCTTGTTAGCAGGTTGTGAGAAAAAGTTCAGTTCTTTTTCACGGGAATCGTTGGTAAGGTTTGCGCGGAAACAAACGACTTAAGAGTACGTTCTTGATTGCAAAAACCAAATATGAAAGACATAAAATGACGATTATGACTGAAAACCCTCCCATTGCCTTCCCCACTCTTGCCGGGGAGCGCGCGTTTCCCGCCTTTGACCTCTGCAAACTGCTGCGCACCGTCTTTAATCCCATCGAGGGATGCAAGGTGGCCATTCTCATTGATCTGCCCGACCCGGTGTTGGCCAAGGATTTCGCCTTCCTCCGCGCCGAAGGACACCCCGTACAAAAAAAAGCCTACGAAGTTTTCTATCAGGGCCTTCAAAATGGCGGCATGGCCAAGCTGGGTCTGAGCGGCGGCGAACTTTTCGCCTATGAAACCACCGGCGGCAGCAACCTCGATCTTCCCGAAAACGCCGTGGGCACCGACGGAAAAATCGTAAATCTCGCCAATGACGTGTACACCCCGTACGACCTCATTCTCTGCATCTCCGATTATTCCGCCACCGCTCCGCTTACCGCCCATGCCAAGACCTACAACTTCCGCGGGTCCACCATGCACGGCTTGAACGACATCATCATCAGCAGCGGCTTGGCGGTGGACTATCGCGAAGTCAGCTCCGACGCCGAAAAAATGCGTTTGGGGCTCACCAAAGCCGACAAAGTCGAAATCGACTTCGTGGTCGGCGCGGAAAAATGCACCCTGACCTTGATCCTCAATGGCCAGGAAGCCCAAAAAAGCCACGGCCTCTGCCATGGCCGCGCCCCCGACATCGCCAACCTGCCCGCCGGCGAAGTGTACTTCGTACCCGAAGGCGCCTTCGGAAAATTTCCCATGAAATACGAAGAGGACGGCACCCTCGCCATCCAGCACGTCATGGACGGACGGATTTTCGACCTCGAATTCATCTCCGGCAATCCCGAAACCGTGGAAGCCCATCGCCTCAAGTTGGCCACCGATCCCGTTACCGGCGAAATCGGAGAACTCGGACTGGGCACCCAAGTGTTGCCCTACAGCGGCGCCGACATTCAGGACGAAAAGACCCTCGGCACCGTGCACGTGGCCACCGGACGCAGTGACCACTTGGGCGGACATTTGGTGCCCGGGATGTTTGCCGAAGCGAAAAACGCTTCCCACGACGACATCCTCTTCCATCCCAACAAAACCCCGGAAATCAAAGTCCCGGAAGTGCGCTGGTACAAAGGCGACCGCACCGAAGTGATCATCGAAAACTACCGGCCCTCCGCGTACATCACCGGTTTGCTGAATGACAGCGGCCTTGTATGAGTCGGAGGCTTTGCTGCGGCAGTACCTGGATTTTCATTTCCGCGGAGATGAACCCGGGTACTTGCCCCGTCATTCTCTCCCGGATGGCGTGCTCGGCTATCCCCGGCGATGCGCGGAATGGTTGATTTCCCACGCGAAATCCTTTGACCGTGCCTTGGATTTGGGCTGTGCCGTGGGCGGAAGCGCCTTCGCATTGTCCGCCCGCTTTGACGAAGTCGTCGGGATCGATTTTTCCGGTGCCTTCATCGATGCCGCCGAGACGATGCGCCGCGAGGGCCTTTTCCGACGCTCGGAAGACCATTGGACCCTCCCTTCCGACGCTCGGAAAGAGCGGGTGCGCTTTCTCCGGGGCGATGCTTGCGATCTTCCGTCCGATCTGGGGCGTTTTGATGCCGTCTTGATGGCCAACTTGCTTTGCCGTCTGCCCGATCCCGCCGCTTGTCTGCGCGGTCTGCGGGATCATGTGCGGTCCGGAAGCGTCTTGATCTTCACCACCCCGTGCAGTTGGGATGTCGCGTACACCCCCCGGAAAAAATGGTTGGTGCCCACCCTGGAGGCCATGCATGAACATCTGGACCCGTGGTGTGAATTGTTGGAAACCCGGGAAATGCCGTTCGTGATCCGCGAGCACGAGCGCAAGGCCCAGTTCACGGTTGCCGAAGGGTCCGCATGGCGGGTGACAAGCGGAACTTGAGGGTTTGCCAGGTGGAAAGCAGAGCCGCCTTGGCCAAACGGCCCTTGCGGATGGATACCTCTCCCGTTTGCCGGGGGGTGTAGGAAACCGGAAGTTCCCGAACCCGCATTTTCCCTGTGCAGGCCATGCCCGAAATCAACACATTGGGCGCGAAGGTTTTTTCGGGAATGGCTTCCACCACCTTCGCAAAGGCTTGGCTGCGGAACAGACGGCAGGGACAGTTCACATCGGAAATTCCCGGACCATAGAGAACGCGGTTCATCCATCGGAGAACGGCGGAGATGAAGCGGCGGGAAAGGGGACCGCCGCGATTTTGCCGGTGGCCCACCCATAAATCCCCCTCTTCCCGCTGCCGCCAAAATTCGGGAAAGGTGTCGGCGGCTATTTCCCCGTCAGAATCGCTTTGAAACACCCAATCGGACTCCGTGACCGCACGACGGTATGCGGCGATCAGCGTGGGCCCGTGGCCCTGGTTGGGGGCGTGGATGACTTCCAGCCGTTCATGGGAGATCGCATCCAAAATCGCGCCCGTGTCGTCCCGGCTGCCGTCATTGTAGATGCGAAGCCGCCAGTCGTCCGCCTCCACTCGCTCCAACACTTGCAGCCACTCCCGGGTCACCCGGTCGATCACCTCGGCTTCGTTGTACACGGGCATCACCACAATGAAATCCAGCTTTTGATTGCGCATGACCCCTTCATGGGCCATTCGCAACTCGTTGACAAGGCAAAATCGTAATCGTAATCCTAATCCTACTCGAATCCCCCCTTCGCCCCTGCCGGTGCGGAGACCGGCGCTCCCGTCCACCCCGAATTCCTTCAAAGCGCATGACCCTGAAACCGATAGATTTGCAAAAAAGACCATTGCCTATTGATTCGGCATGAGGTACGATCAACTTCTTATGAAACATACACTCAGAATTACTTCCGCATTCACCCTGTTGGCCGGCACGCAAATTTTCCTGACCGGTTGTGCCACGCCAGGTTCGCCTTCGTTGGCGGACACCACCGAAATCCAAGAACAAGCGCTTCAAGAACAAGCGCTACGGGATCACGTGCTCTCCGCCGGTGTGCCCGTGGCCCTTGATTTGGACAATCACCTGTATTACGGCAATTTGGAAGTTTCCACCACCGAAAGCGGGGCCAAACGCATCGTGCTGAATACCGAAGCGGATGATGAGGTCCACGCTACCGGATTCTTTTGGCGCTTGCCCGAGCCCATGGAGGCCGGCGATCAATTCGTCCTCACTCTCACCGCCCGCACGATTGAGGGTGGTTCCATGTCCTTCCCGGTCATGGTGGAAATGGGGGAAGCTCCCTGGATCAAGTCGGCCATCGACACCCTGAGCTTTGACGGACAAAGCCGCAGCCAGCGTTTGGTCGGGGTCATGAATCCCGAAGCCGTGGGTGCCCCCACGCACGTGAACCTCCACCTCGGCCAACTGAACGGGGTCCTGGAAATCGAAGCCTTGGAATTGGTCCGGCTGCCACATACCGCCCCTTGAACATGACGCGGATTTTGCCTTAGTCCCGCGTTTACGCGGATAGTCCAGAGGGCCATTTATGGCCCGGGAACGCATCGGACAAGGCCCACGGATCGCATAGACCCAGAGGGCCATTTATGGCCCGGGAACGCATCGGACAAGGCCCACGGATCGCATAGACCCAGAGGGCCATTCATGGCCTGGGAACACGACGGAAGAGGTCTCTTTCCCCAAAAAAATACAGACCCTATACCCTGAAAACCCGCACCCTGAAGGGTGCTCGATCACTTCCGCGTAAACGCGGGACTAGGACCGCATCCTCCGAGAAAATCAAACCCGCGATCACGGAGCGGGGAGTCGGGTTTGAGGGAGAAGTCGTGCCGATGGGGATCGGTGAAACCCGGGTCGGCGACGAGGCCGTCGAATTCGATGCCAAAGGCTTGCTCGCGGTCGAGGTGGTCGCGGGCGGCTTGGGGGTCGTCCAGACACCAATAAAGATTGTGATTGCAGTCGGCGTCCCGCAGGAGGGCGCGGCGTCCGTCGCCGTGGATGCGGGATTGCCAGGCGAAGGCCTGCTCGGGGGATTGGGTGAGAAAGACGTTGTGTTGGATCACGCTGCCGTTCTGTGGACCGTTTTCGAGGGAGAGCATGCCGCGTCGGGGCGTGGTGAGGGGGAGGGCGAGGATGTTGTTGGTGACGCGGTTGACGCCTTTGAGGGTGATGCCGGTGGCGTGGCCGCCCATGCCGAAGATGAGATTGCCGTGGATGAGGGTCTGGTGCTGGTCGTCGTCGCAACGGATGCCCTCGGCCATGTTGTGTGAGGGGCAGGGGCCGATGCGGTTGAAGCGGACGACGTTTCCACCCCCGCCGCCGGAGACGTAGATGCCGTTTCCGTCGCCCATGATTTGCATGACGTCGTGGATGTGGTTGTGTTCGATGAGGTTTTCCCGGGCGTGCTGGAGGGGTTCGCGCCGCCACCAGTCCATCAACCATCCGTGATACCAGGGGGGCTGATGGTAGTCGGCGCCGAGGAGGCCGTCGACTTCGTGCCAGCGAATGGTTCCGGCGCCTTCGGCGGTGGGTTCTTTGCGCAGTTTCACGCGTCCGGAGCAGACGATGGCGGTGTAGGGGAGGTCGTGGAGATGGTTGTGGGCGATGCGGTTGGCTCCGCTTTGCCAGACGAAGATGGCGGGGGCGTGCCAGTAGTGTTCGCCGAGGTGGTGGAGGTGGTTGTCGGTGAGGTGGTTTTCGCGATTGGCGTATTTGAGGCCGGGGCCGTGGCCGCAAAGAACGATGCCGCAACCGCCGAGGTGCTGGAATCGGCAGCTTCGGACGTGATTGTGGCGGGCGCGCAAATCCATGCGGAGCCCGCTGGAGCCGCTGTGTTGGAAGCTGCAGTTTTCGATGTGACAGTGTTCGGCGCCCCGGAGGCGGAGCATGGCGCTGGGGGCGTCGTACATTTCCCAGTCGTGTTGCATGCCTTTGCCAGTGAGGCCGTGAAAGGGGAAGCGGTTGCCGTGTTCGAAGACGAGACCTTCGAACGACAGGTTGCGGACGGGTTGGTCTTCGAGGCCGGGTTGGTCGATTTGGCCTTCGATCCGAATGAACTCGGTGAGGCTGGCGGCCACCAGGTCCGCGGGTGGTTCGGCGTCATCGGTGCAAAAATAGAGGGTGAGGGCGTGGCGGTGAAAAACCCAAGTACCCGGAGCAAGGGCGGCCAAGGTGTTTTCCGCCCACAGGGTGTGCTCGAAGGTGGCGTCATGGCCGGGGACGCCGATGGGGTAGGTGCAGGGGAGGGCGGTGCGGGCGGTGAGCGTGTCCTCGTCGACCTCGGCGAGGGGAAGGATGTTCATGGTCCAAGAAAATTTGGGAACGGTGACGAGTTCGGCTTCACGGAGGTCGGGCCAATTTTGCAGAGCGTGGGGCGGAAAAGAAAAGGTGGTGGGACTCAGCGGACGGTCGGTTTGTGTGGGCTTGAATCCGGGACCGCGGGCGCGGGGGATGCGGGTTTCGCCCCGGAAGAGATCCCTGGGGCAGGCGTTTTCCGGAAGTGTGAGCGTCCAGACCTTGCCGCGGGCATTGGGCGGGAGGAAGTCGGGTTCTGCATCGCATTTTTGCCAGCCGGTGAGGGGGAGGGCACCCGAAATGCGGGCGGTGCCCGCTTCGGCGGCCCGCCAGCGGACGCGGCGGTCTCCCTCACGCGGAGCGTCCTCGAGTCCGAGCACCAACGTGTTCTCCAAACGGTAGGTGCCGGGGTGGAGGATGACGTCGATGTCGCCGGACCGGGCCGGATCGCGCAGGGCGTGGCGGACCGCATCCCGTGCCCTCACGAGCGAAGCGAAAGGAAGGGATTCGGTTCCGGGATTTTGGTCGTGACCGTTGGGGGAGAGGTGAATGTGCATAAGAGAGGAGGCGAGGGTTCGGAGTCGGATGCCTGAAACGGCGTGTTTTGGGGTGCAATAGGGAAGGTGATTGTGAAAAGCTGACTGAAAGCGGACTGAGAGTCAAGGCGAAACGGCTTTTGGAGATTCCCCAAGCTTTTGAAAGGTTGACCCTTTGGATCGTGTTGGACCCTTCATCCTATTTGATCCTTCAAAGCAACCCACAACCGGCAACAGGCAACCCTCAACCCCTCCCCCCATCCCTTATCCAGCGAGCTTGCCTCGCGATGATCCCTTATCCGCAGCGAAGGCACACCTACTTGGACCCGAAAAATGGGCTTGCGGGAAGAAGCAGGTTGGCGTACATTCATTCATAACGGAGTCGAACTACAGAAGCTGTTTCAGCTTTTTCACGAACGAGATCACCAGACCTGGAGTCATTTCGCCTTCGCAAAGTCGGTTTGAACGCAAATAATCCAAAACCCCCTGACGGATAGGGGTCATCTTCTTTGGCATCCCGCCGACTCCGCCACCGATGGGAGGGCAACTGAAATTCAGGTTGATATCCCCTCCCAGCGTAATCTGCAGTATGATGGATTCCCCGAGAGCACGAGCCTCCCGGAAACGATGGCCGATCCAGGCTTCGAGTTCTTGGTCGAACGAGCGGGTTTGACCATTGATGGTAATTGTATGCATTTTTCCTCTGATTTTGACGAATTGAGACTACATGTTGTGTTGTGGTAATATGTATACACTACAAAATGTATACTGTAAATAAAAATATTGCGATTTAAAAAATGCAATTGCGGATCCAAGGCACTCGGGGTATATTGAGACCATGGAGACCACAAAACAGAACGAACATATTGGATTCCGGGTGGCGGCCGCCCGCAAGCAGGCGGACCTTACCCAAGAAGCGTTGTCGGATGCCCTCGGGTTCAAGGATCGGCAAATCTTGTCGAACATCGAGTCGGGCAAACGCGCGTTGAGTCCCGAAGAGCTGGTGAAAATCATGGAGGTGACAGGACTCGACCTCAATTTCTTTACGGACCCCTACCGACTGGTCGGGGAGGGGCGGTTCTCGTTCCGTGCCGAGAAAGCCGATGCGGAAATGCTCAATGATTTTGAAAGTCAGGCGGGACGCTGGGTGGCGCTGTACCGTCGGCTGACAACCTTGGACGGTGATCCGCGTTTTGCAGTTACCCCCTACACCCTGAGTCTGAAACTCGGGTACGAAAACACTTTTGAGGAAGCGGCGGCAGCGGCGGAATGGCTGCAGCGCGAATGGGAACTGGGCCCGGTACCCTCCCGAACACTTGTAGAGGCCGCGGAACGCGAATTGCGCCTGCTGGTGTTGTTTGTGGATGCCCCGGACGGCATTTCCGGCGCGGCATGTCGCCTTACGGATCTGGACACGGTGATTGTGAACCGGAGAGACAACCCCGGACGACGCCATTACGACTTCGCCCACGAGTTGTTCCACATCCTGACGTGGGACCGGATGCCGCCCGCGCGCATGGATGTGGCAAACCCCAAGGCTCACAAAGCGAAACGCGCGGAACAAATGGCCAACGCGTTTGCCAGCCGCCTGCTTTTCCCTAAGGATGAATTGCGGACGCGGTGGGAATGCCGCGATGCAAACACGTCCACGGAGCAAAGTTTGCGGAATCTGGCGAAGTCTTTCGGCACCAGCACCCAGGCTCTGTTTTGGCGCTTGGTGAATGATGGACTGCTGGAAAAAGACGCGGTTTCTGATTACCGCAGCCTACCGGAACCCTTGTGGGATTCGGTTGACACCCCCCGAACCTTTTCCGGTGATTTTCTGCGAATTCTGCACAAGTCCCTCGACTCCGGTGCGATCTCCGCCCGCAAAGCGTCGAAGGTTTTGGGCGTGACTCTGGAAGAAATGGCCATGCTGTTCGATGAGCACGGCTTGAGCAGGCCCTACGATCTGTAAGGACAGGATCATGGAGCCGGCAAAAGGTGGAGTGGTTCTCCTGGATACAAATGTCATCATCGAAGCTCACCGTGTGTCCTGTTGGAAAGCGTTGGCAAACGCCTTCACCCTGCAAACCGTCTCCCGTTGTGTGCAGGAGGCCACGGACAGGCGAAATCAATACCGCCCCGGTTATGTGGAGGTGCCCTCGGAATCCTTGGAGGGCCGGATCGAGGTATGCGGCGTCACTGAATCCGACATCGCACGTTTGCAATTCCGCGCCCCCAATGTGTACGATTTGGATGACGGAGAACGGGACCTGCTCGCTTATGCTTGCATTCGTGAGGCGAAATGGGTGTTGGCCAGCCCCGATCACGCTGTTGTACAGGCCATGAAAACGCTGGAATTACTGGACCGATTCGTCAGTCTGGAAGCCCTTTTGGAAACCGCCAAAATCAAACCCGCCCGAACCTTGCGGGGGAACCACCGGAAAGATTGGCTCACACGCCAGTTGCTGAAGTGAACAGTGAGTTTGTATCTTTATCCTGTCTCCCCCGCATCCTCACTTGACTTTGACGGGGAAGGTGATTCTGTGTTTGGGTGGTTTAACGGATCTGTTGAATCACTTTATGACGATGAGGAGAAAATAATGAAGTTACAACCAATCAGTATCCGTCGAAGTGAGAAATTATCTGAAAAATGGGTTCAGGAGCAAATCGCCGATGACCCGAGTATTCTTGGTTTGGGCGATCTGGTGCTGAAAGACAAAGAACGGATGCAGCCCCGAGCCGGTCGTCTGGATCTGCTCCTGCAAGATCCCGATTCTCTCAAGCGGTATGAAATCGAGGTTCAGCTTGGTGCCACCGACGAAAGTCATCTGATTCGGACGATCGAGAACTATTGACTGATAAACTACTGGATACCGTTCAAGAGGCGGAACCGGGGGCCACTCTAAATTACAACAAGCACTATATCGGATTGAAAGTGGAGGGTTCGGCCATGAATTTCGTAACCTTCTATCCCCGCAAAGCTCACGTGATCATGACGTTCAAATTGCCCCAGATGCAGGAGGTTGATGAGGAACTGAGTGAGGCCGATGTAGACACCATGCCATACGATAAAGGCTGGAAGCAGTATCGTTTGCGTTTTTCCTCGCAGCCTGTAGAGGCCGAGAAGGTAGTCATTCGAAATTTAGCAAAAAGAGCCCACGAAACATACGGAAAACCAGCCTAAAGCTCCCAAGATGGGGTTGAAACCCCCGGGTCCGTCAGGCGACGCTACGCGGCGCACGGATCGGATGGGTTCTCCAACCGTGGATTGAAATCCACGGCTATGCGTCGAACGTCGCTACGCGACGAAGAGCGAATTGAACCCTGACCCGGATTGACCCATCATGGCAACCCCTCCACCCGCAACAAAACCCCTCAATCCCTGATCCAGCGAGCTTGCCTCGCGATTATCCCTTATCCCTTATCCGCGGCGGAGCCGCTCCGTCCCTTATCCAGCGAGCTTGTCTCGCGATTATCCCTTATCCTTTATCCCATAATCACAGCTTGACTTTGTCGGGGGAGGTGGTTCTATGGAGTGCATCCGCTGTTGCCACCGAGCCCGGATGAACACTGGCGATGATGCGGCATCTTTCCAATCCAATCAAAAGCATGAACCCTCAGTTTCAGATAACCAACTCCATCACGGAAGACCTTTCGCGGATCGATCAGGCCAAGGGTTTTTTGGATGCAACCAAATTATCGGAAGAGTGGTTGGGAGAGATGGAACGGCGGGCACTGGTGCGCGAAGCGCATTACACAACGCATATCGAAGGCAGCCAATTAACCTTAGAGCAGGCGGAGCGGCTTTTGCAGGGTGAAAAATTGCCTGATGTGGACCCGGAAGACGAACGGGAACTGCGAAACTGGATTGATGCTTTTGAGTTTGTAAAGCAATATGTAGTGGGCGGGGCACCCATCACGGAGCGAATGGTACTTGAAATTCATCGGCGGCTGGTGACCGGAGTCCGCGGGGGCAGTGCCTCACCGGGACAGTACCGCGAAAAGCAGAATTACGTGATCAACAACAGAACGAAAAAGGTTGTTTACACGCCGCCTCCCGCAAACGAGGTGCCGGGTTTGATGGCCTCTCTGGTGGAATGGATGAACACCCCGTCGGCCATTCATCCCGTATTGAAAAGCGGCGTGGCCCAATTCCAGTTGGTGCACATTCATCCATTTCGTGACGGCAACGGGCGCACGTCCAGATTGCTTTTCACTCTCTGTATGTATCGAGCGGGTTACGACTTCAAACGTATGTTCACCATCAGCGAATTTTATGACCGGGACCGACAGGCTTTTTACAACGCGATCCAGGGTGTGCGGGACAGCAATATGGATTTGACCGGCTGGCTTGAATACTTTGCGCGCGGATTGGCCACTCAGTTGGTGGAAGTCAAAGAACGCGGACAAAGGGTCATCCAAACCGACCTGCTTGCACAGAGACATACCCTTAGTGACCGCCAAAAAAGGGTGATTGGCTTTCTGTTTGAAAAGCAGACCCTTTTGTTTTCGGATCTTGCGGACGCTTTCGCGGACATTCCCCGAAGAACGCTTCAACGCGATTTGAAGACCCTGGTGGATTTGGGTCTTCTGGTGACTTCTGGGGCAACCAGCTCCTTGCGATATTCCCTGAAAAAACCCATGCAGTGAAAACTTGCGCCAATCTTACGCCATCTCTTACGCCAAACTTGCGCCATAGCTCCGTTTGCCTTTGACGGGGAAGTTTCCCACGACCTGCGGCATGGCAGCGGGTTTGGAGGGACTGGAAATGTGAAAACGCAGGGTTTGGTGCCGTATCTCGTCGCGTAGCGACGGTCCCATGCATAGCCGCGGGTTTCAACCCACGGGGCCGGACGCAAAACACCAATCCCGTCGCGTAGTGACGGCTCAAGGGCACGGGGATTTCAATCCCCCTCATTCCGCAATCCCAAATCCATAACCGAGATGGGGTTGAAACCTCCATGTCCGTCAGGCGACGCTACGCGGCGCACGGATCGGATGGGTTCTCCAACCGTGGATTGAAATCCACGGCTATGCGTCGAACGTCGCTACGCGACGAAGAGCGAATTGAACCCTGACCCGGACCCATCAAGGCAAACCCTTCACCCGCAACAAAACCCCTCAATCCTTTATCCAGCGAGCTTGCCACGCGATTATCCCTTATCCCTTATCCCTTATCCGCGGCGAAGCCGCTCCATCCCTTATGGATTGATAAACTTTGGCAATTGGCAACCGGCACTAAGAAGATATTTTTTACGGCTGATTTTTCTAAGAGAGCCATGCTTTGGAATGTTTTGAAGTAAGCAAG
>JAFIGC010000245.1 GCA_020831635.1 Verrucomicrobiota bacterium
ATCCGGTGGAGGTGATTGCGGAGTATGAACGTCGGGGAGAGGTGCCGATGGCGCGAATGCTGCGGCAGCGGGTGCGGTATTTTACGCGCGGGGTGGCCATCGGGAGTTCGGCGTGGCTGGAGGGGATGATGGCGGAGTATAGGTCTTGCTTTGGCGAAAAGCGGAAAAAGGCGGGGCGACGGATGCAGGGAGGCTGTTGGGCGGGATTGGAGGCGCTGCGCCAGTCAGGGCAGAATGATGATGGGTAGGGGATGGGACAGAGTGATGGGTTGGGAAGAAGGAGGGAGGGAAAAAAGGAGAGAGAGTCGATAGAAATTCCGCATTCCGCACTCCGAACTCCGCACTGTTCATGGCAGAAGTTGGAGTCAGATGGGATTCAGGAGCTATATTTGTTCTGAGGATTCCGGCGCAGGATGCGCCGCCCCCATGGTTTTCGATACGCCTCCCCCATATTTTTGACGCCGCTATTGCCTCGACACAAACCAAATCCTTCGCCTACAATGCCGTCACCTTGAGGCAATGTTTAGGGAGAGGTTTCACTGGTCGCGTTGCTCAATGCGGCCCATTCTTCGGGGGCGAGGGTTTCGGGGCGGCGGTGAAGGTCGAGATCCGTGCCGGATACTTCGACACCGAAATCCCGGAGAATGGCGATGAGTTGTTTGCGTCGTTGGGTGAAGGCGAATTTGACCAGCCTTTCGAAGTGGGCCGGGTCCCGGAGTTCCGCGAGGGGTTGGGTGCGGCGGGTGAGGTGGACCACGGAACTGCCGACGCGGGGCGGGGGCAGAAAACAGGTGCCGGGCACGTTGCGGACCCTGCGGATTTCGTAGGCCCAGGCCATTCGTACGGTCAGCAGACCGTACACGCCGTCGCCCGGTGGGGCGAGGAGTCTGTCGGCCACGTCGCGTTGGACCATGACGGTGATGGACAGGGGGGGCCACATAGCCGAAAGAACATCTTGCAGGAGGTTTAAAAAATGGTATTCTGACTATATGACTAATCCTGAAAAAATTTTGCGGGAATTGGATCGGCATTTACACGGAGCTGTTGACTTGATCCTGTATGGACGCGGAGCCCTCTCCCTTGCCTTTCCAGACTATGTGGATTGGTCCAGCACGATGGATATCGATGTGATCATCATCGGGAACGACATTCGCAAACTTGCGGTTTATGTGCCCCAACAGAAAAACTGGGCCGAGATTTTTGCTTCCGCGATCATTCCGAATGTCCCCGAAATACGGGAAGCCTTCAAGAATAACCAAGAATGGTTTCGCCATGAGGTTCTGGGATGAAAACTTTGGGTGAAGCTTTGCAGGAAACTCGGATTCTCTCCCCTGTGCGGAGAAAACTCAGGCAACTTGGGTTCCCGACTGAGACCTATTGGGTTCAATTGGCTATTCTAAGAGGTTGTCATCATTATCAGGAACCAGGGCCGCCCGTTATTGATCCCGGTCCTGATCGAATCAGTAATCTGGAAATTGCCGCGGCCCTTCTCTCCAATGAATCTGAATACAATCCGACATTTGTCCGAGTCGCAGCGCAGTTGGTCAGTGGTGGAAGTACCTCTGACGCGATCTTGCGGATCGCGAATATGGAACGGTTGCATACCCCTCTGCGCCATATCGCTGAAGCGGGAAAGGCTATAGAGCCTGACAATTCTTTTTGGACGACCCTGCTGAAAAACCTGCCGTCGCGACGCCCTCCCGAGGGCATACTTCCGCATCGCGATCGGTTTACCACGGAGGCACCTCTTCATGCGGGTCAGTTGCGCATGAAGCGATCCAAACTGTGGCTGCGGCCAAAGGGTTGTAACGGTAATGAATAGCTCAACCCGTTAGGGAGGCGTTTCGCAAGTGGCGTTGCTCAATGCGGCCCATTCTTCGGGGGCGAGGGTTTCGGGGCGGCGGTGCAGGTCGAGGTCCGTGCCGGACGTTTCGACGCCGAAATCCCGGAGTATGGCGGTGAGTTGTTTGCGTCGTTGGGTGAAGGCGAATTTGACCAGCCGTTCGAAGTGGGCCGGGTCCTGGAGTTCCGCGAGGGGTTGGGCGCGGCGGGTGAGGTGGACCACGGAACTGCCGACGCGGGGCGGGGGCAGAAAACAGGTGCCGGGCACGTTGCGCACCCTGCGGATTTCGTAGGCCCAGGCCATGCGCACGGTCAGCAGACCGTATACGCCGTCGCCCGGTGGCGCCAGGAGTCTGTCGGCCACGTCACGCTGGACCATGACGGTGATGGTCAGGGGCGCGCAGTCTGGGGCGGCGAGGTCGTAGAGGACCCGGCTGCCCACGGAGTAGGGGAGATTGGAGACCACGCGGACGGGATCGGGCCGAGTTTCGGCGGGCCAATCGGTGTCGGTGGCGTCCGCGTGCCGCAGGGTCAGGCGGGGTTCGTCGCCAAACCATTGTTGCAGATGGTCCACGAGGCGGGCATCGAGTTCGATGGCGAGCACATGGCGGGCCCGGGCGAGCAGGCCTTCGGTCATGACGCCGAGGCCCGGTCCCACTTCGACCACCCGGTCGCCGGGTCCGGTTTCGGAGGCGTCGAGAATCAAATCCCGCATGTTGGCGTCAATGAGGAAATTTTGTCCGAGGCTTTTGCCGGGAGAAAATTGGATGTCCTTGAGGTAGGCGCGCACCTCGCCGGGGCGGGTCAGGCTTGAGGGGAGGTCCATGGACGGGGTCCGGCGGCGAGGGTTGCGGCGGTGCGGATGGCTTCCAGGGTGCTGTCCGGTCGGGCGAGGTTTTGTCCGGCAATGGCGAAGGCGGTGCCGTGATCGGGGGAGGTGCGGAAAATGGGGAGGCCGAGGGTGATGTTCACGCCTTGGTCGAAGGCCCAGAGTTTGAGGGGGGCCAGGCCTTGGTCGTGATACAGGGCGACCACGGCGTCGAATTCGCCCTGTACGGCATGATGGAAAACGGTGTCCGCGGGCCAGGGTCCGCTGACAGGCAGTCCGGCGGCGGCCATGTCGCGAATCAGGGGCGCGATCCAATCTTTTTCCTCGGTGCCGAGGGTGCCGCCGTCCCCGGCGTGCGGGTTCAATCCGCAAATGGCGATGCGGGGATGGTCGATTCCCAAAAGCGGCAGGCCCTCGCACAACAAGTCCACCGCCAATCGGATTTCATGGGCGTTCAGGCGATCCGCTACTTGGCTGAGTGGAATGTGACGGGTAGCCAGCATGACCCGCAGGCCTTTGCCGGCCAGTAACATGCCAAACCGTTCGGTGCCACATTGTTCCGCGAGCAATTCGGTGTGGCCGGGGTGGGGGATGCCGGCCAGATGCCAGGACTCCTTGCAAATGGGGGCGGTGACCAGGGCGTCGAGGTCCCCGCGCAAACAGGCGTCGATGCCGGTGCGGACCCAGTCCGCCGATGCAGCCCCGGCTTCGGCGGAGACTTCTCCCGGGCGGGCGGTGGCAAAGGGGACGTTTCCGGGGAGAATCTCCGTGGGGACGGCAAGTCCCAGGCGCAACGCCTCCGTTCGCAGCAAATCCGGATCGCCGATGGGGACGGGCACCGGTTCGCCGGCGGCGGCGATTGCGGCCATGGCCTTGAGGGTGACTTCGGGGCCGATCCCGTTGGGATCCCCGATGGAAATGCCGATGCGGACGCTGCTTTGTCCGCTGTTGTGTTGGGGCACGCTATTGCCTCCGCTGGATGGCTTCCTGATTGGCGGAGAAGCGGATGACGGAAAATTTCTTTTTCAAATCTTCGATCCACTCCGCATAGAGGCGATTAAATTCCTCGTCGCGCAGTTCCCTCTCCAGGGAAGCCTGCACGGCGGAGATGGGCTGGGGCTCGCCACCGCGGCGGGCGAGGACTTTGAACAGAAAATGTTGGGTGCCGGTGATCACCGGTTCGCTGATGTCTCCAGGTTCCAAAGGGGACAAGGCCTCCCTGAGCGCCTCCGGCAAGGTGGAAATTCTGACCCAGCCCTGATCACCGCCGCGATTGGCGTGGGACCCTTGGGAAATTTCGCTTGCGGTCTCGGCAAAATCGCGTCCTTCCAGCAGTTCTTCGCGCAGCGACGCCAAAAAGGCGATGCGCTCCGGCAGTTTGTCCTCCGCCACCGGACGCAAGGCGATGGCGCGCAGGTGCATTTCAACGGGGCTGATGAATTCGTCCGCTTTTTCTTCATAGCGTTCCCGAATCATGCGGGGGGTAATGTGAATGCGGCGGTTGACGAATTGTCCGGTCATTTGCTGGACGATGATTTGCTCGCGCAATTCGTTTTCCCATTCCCGTTCGCTTTTGCCGACCTGCCGGAGGGTTCGGAGAAGTTCGCCGCGGTCATTGTTGAACCGCTCGCGAAGGATGGTGTCGGCCCGTTCCCGGACCGCGCCTTCGGGCAGTTTGCCCTCCACGGCCTTGAATGCCGACAAAATGAGGCGGTTTTCGATCAGACGTTGTAGACCTTCGTCGAACATGCGGGCCTGGGCTTCCGCGAGTTCGCGTCCCTGATAGCGGCGTCGGAGTTGTTGACGCGCGGACTGGGTGGTTTCCAGAACGTCCCCGGCGGTGATGATGTGTCCGTCGACCATGGCCGCATAGCCGTCGATGGCGAGAGATTGGGCGAAGCCGGTAATGGAAAAGGTCCAGAAAAGGAGGTGGAAAATCAAAAATTTCATAAGACACCATTATCGAATGAATGCGGTTCTGTGAAGCCGGAATTGACGAGACTTGCCGTCTATCGTAAAGGGGAGGGTATGATTTGGGCACAACACACGATACAATTGACACCCCGGCCTCGGGGTTTCCACCTCGTCACCGGCGAGGTGCTGCGGGGAATCCCCGAGCTGAAACAAGTGAAAACCGGTATGTTGCAAGTGTTTATTCAGCATACCTCCGCTTCGCTGACGATCAACGAAAATGCGAGCCCGGAAGTGCTGGAGGACTTTGAAACCTGCTTCAATGCGTTGGCCCCCGAAAACGCGCCCGGCATTTTGCACACCCTGGAAGGGCCGGACGACATGCCCGCGCACATCAAAGCCAGTCTTTTGGGGGCGTCCCTGATGCTGCCGGTGTGTGACGGGGCGCTGGCGCTGGGAACTTGGCAGGGGATTTTTCTGTGCGAACACCGCAACCGGGGCGGGGGGCGGAAGTTGGTGTTAACCCTGTGGGGCGAGGCGAAATGAAGTGCGGGATGGAGACCCTACCCGAGACCGATACCCACTTGTCGCTGGATCAACCGTGGAACGTGGTGGTCTGGGACGACCCCATCAATCTCATGTCCTACGTGGTGTACGTGTTGCAGAAAGTGTTTGGCTACAATCGGGAATTGGCCCACAAGCTCATGCTCGAAGTGCACAACCAAGGCAAATCGCTGGTGGCTTCCGAAGGACGGGAGCAGGCCGAACACCATCTGCATCAGCTTCATCAATATGGTTTGCGGGCGACCTTGCAACAATCCGAATAAGCTTGCCGGGGGATACGCTTTGAAGGAATTCGGGCCCGGATTGCCCCCTTCGCCCCTGCCGATGCGGAGATCGGCGCTCCTTTCCCCCTTCGCCC
>JAFIGC010000036.1 GCA_020831635.1 Verrucomicrobiota bacterium
TTGTTGTTGGTTTGTTGTGGGTGTCGGGTGGGGGTTTAGCGTAAGGGGAGTCCCGATAACCGCCCGGTTCAATACGCGTTTTCCCGGCTGGCGAGGGTTTTGATGATGATTTTCAAATCCAGCCCCAGCGACCAGTGCTCGAGGTAAAACAAATCGTAGGTGATCCGCTCGGCGATACTCGTATCCCCCCGCAATCCGTGCACTTGGGCCCAGCCGGTGATGCCGGGTTTGTAAACGTGACGGCGCATGTAGCGTTCGATTTCGTCCTTGAATTGCTCCACGTACACGGGCCGTTCGGGACGGGGCCCGACCACGCTCATGTGGCCCAGCAACACGTTGGCAAACTGCGGCAACTCGTCAATGTTCCATTTGCGTAAAAACACCCCTACGCGGGTGCGGCGCGGATCGTCGGGTGTCGTCCATCCCGGCCCCGTTTCTTCGGCGTCCACATTCATGGTCCGCAGTTTGAAAATATTGAATCGTCGCCCCTTTTCTCCACAACGCTCTTGTAGGAAAAACACCGGTCCCGGTGAAGTCACTTTGATGATCAGGGCCGCCAAGAGCACGACGGGGCTGGTGAGCACCAAGGCGAAAACACTGAATCCCACGTCAAACCCGCGCTTGAGAATGCGGGCGCCGATCTTGTCCAGCGGCCATTGTCCCATGCCCATGACCGGAATCCCCGCGATCTGCTGCATTTCCACGTCGCTGGTGAGAATGCGGAACAGGTCGGGCACCAGATAAAACTGCAAATACCGTTGCTCGCACAACAACACCAACGACAACAACTGTTCCCGGTCGATGCCAATGTCGCTCAAAACGATGTGATCGATTTTGCTGGCATCCAACAGCGATTCGATCTCGCGCGCATAGCCGAGACGCAAGGGTTCGGGAATGGCCTCCGGCCACGTGCCCCCCTCTTCGATTTTCAAAAAGCCCGACACCCGCGAACGGAGGAAGGGATCGCCCTCCACCGCCTTTTTCAGGCGCAATGCGGTGGGATCGGTGCCGATAATGAGCACATGGTTGACCACCTCCGCGTGGCGGGCGCGGTGCAATTCGATCCGGAAAATGATCCACCGCTCCAGGAGCACCAAGACGGGCACCGTCACCACCCCCAGCGCCAAGGCCAGGCGGCTGAACTCCGGGTCCATCCGCAATGCCGCCTCCGCGGCCAGGTACAGGACGAATCCAATGAGAATGGCCCGTAAAATCCGGGGAATTTTGTCTTCCAAACGCCCCCGGTGCGGACGCTGGTACAGTCCGAGCTGACGGAACACCAACACGAACACCACCACCGCCAGAATCTTCAAATCGAAGAGATGATCAGCCGGGGGGATCGCCAGCGGGATGCCTTGTGTGATTTCCACCGAGGCGAAAGGCCCCGAAAACCGGAGCCAGAGCGCGAGTTGCAGCCCGAAGAAAATCGCCAGGGCATCGGCGATCACGGCAATGAAACTGGAAATCAGATGGGCATAAGATTGACGTTGATGCATAAAAGTTCCATAAGCTTTGAAAAGCCGGTTTACAAGTTCAGGATATTCAATAGGCATACGATCATGAAAAAAGATTCTTCCCCCCCCGGCCTCGAATCCGACATCGACCCCTCCATCGCCCCCTCCATCGGCCCGTCCCCCGGACCGGCCATCAACGGCAGACCCGGACAATCCGCGCGGGCCTGGGGGCTCTGGCACGCCGCCGCCCCCATTTCCGCCTTGCTCTTCGTGGCCGGCTTCGTGCTCGGCTCCGCCCTCCGCCCCCCCGGTCTCGAGGGCACCGCCGCCGGCGTGTTGCTGCTCGCCATTGCCGTGGGCCTTGCCCTGGTGGGCCGCAACGCCCGACAACGCCTAGGACGCCATCAACGGGGCGCCGCCGGCGAGGAAAAAGTCGCCCGGGCCCTCGAAACCCTCCCCGAAGGCTGGCATGTCTTCCACGGTGTCCCCCTCTTCAATCGCGGCGATGGCGGAGGAAAAGACGCCGACCACGTGGTCATCGGACCCAACGGCATCTTTCTCGTCGAAACCGTCAACTGGACCGGACGCATTTCCGTGGAAGCCGGAGAAATCCTCGACCAAGGCAAAGCGTATCCCGGCTACACCCTCGAGGCCATTCAATCGGCGGCGGAAGACCTGGGCGAACTGCTCGCCGGCGCCGAGGACAATCCGCCAGTGGTCAAACCGCTGTTTTGCGCCGCCGGCGGACGATACGCCCCCGGGGTCACCGACAGAACCGACGTCATCTTCCGCGAACCCGAGACCCTGATTGAAACCCTCCTGACCCCCGGACGGCAAACGCTCACCGCCGCGGAAGTCACTCGCCACGCCTTGACTCTGAAAGCGAATATCGAGATATGATCCACCTTCAAAACCAGACCTTGCATCTCTACCTCTTGCACCCCGAGGACGCCCCCGCCCAACTGGGGGTTCGGTACTGTCCGGGCGGGTATGTATGGCAAGCGGAGAACGCGGCGGAAGAACCTCTGTTTTCCGGCCCCCGTTTTCCCGATCCCGACCCGCCCCCCTTCCATGGGCAGGGGGCGCCGGAAGCCTTTCGCTGGTTCGATCTCCGGTCGAAGAAACGCCTGAATTTTCACGGGAATCGCGGTCTGGCGCCGGGAATCGGCCTGGTGGAGGATACCGGGGACCTCTCGCCAAGTTTGCTCGAAGCCTGCGCCTGGCAAGTGGACCCCTCCCCAACCGCCTGCACCTTCCACACCCAACAACACTGGACGGATTGGGCGTGGACGCTCACCCGCAGGGTATCCTTGGAGGAAGCCGGCTTCACCTCCCAAACCCGGATCGAGAACACAGGTTCGGTGCCCATGGACCTTCACTGGTTTCCGCATCCCTTTTTCCCCTTGGTTTCATTGGATGCAGGGGGCATGGATCTACGCGCGGAGGGATTTTCCCTTCCCCCGGAAAGCAAGGGCTTTGAAACCGACCCCGGCGGAGGCATTCAAATGAAAAACCGGGACCATGGTCTTGGGGGATCTTTCCAAATATTGGCGGGTGAGGACCATCCGACCTGCGGCATCACGCTGTCCCACCCCGCATGTGGCCGGGTGAGCCTGTCCGGAGATTTTCAGGTGGCGCGTCTGCCGGTCTGGGCCAATCAAAACACTTTCAGCCCAGAGCCGCATCTGGAACAAACCCTGTCCCCCGGGGAAAGCATGGCATGGGGTCTGACGTACCGTGGATTGGGTTGAATCAATCCGCGTGCCGGGGGCAAGCCCGACTCGCGATGGTTTATGAAAGAAATCCCTCTTTAGCGCTTGCGGCGGCGGTGGCTGATCAACCCGGCGATTCCGGCGATACCCAAAAGCATCAGCGTGCCGGGCTCGGGGATGGCGGTAAATTCTTCCGTGACCCGAAGATCATCCACCCAGCTGTGGAAACTGTTCCCCACACCGGCCACGCCACGAAGGCTGATCCCCGTCCAATTGGTTGAATCGCCCCACCAGAACGAGACCTCCCCTCCGGTGGCCCAGGCATCGCCACGCTCATTCAGATCAGAAGGTGCTGTTAGCGGATCAATCCAGATATCAATAATATCCCGGTCCGTCGTGTTCATATCGGGAATGAAGCGAACCGAAATGAGGTGGGGCGTATTGTCCTGCAGGCTCTGAGAACTGGATTGGGAAGCATCGGCATTTCGCAGCAGGGGAGTAATTTGCCCGGCCGAATTCAGGCCAAAGCCCCAAGTGTTGTTTGAAAAAGTCTCATCTCCCATCCCCACAACTCGGAACCCGCCATTCTGTCCAACGGCGTTTACATCATCAAACTGGACCCACGCACTGAAATACACGGGTTCTCCGGCAATAAAAGGCTGATTCACGTCAAAGAGACGACTTGCTTGTGGAGTGGTTGGGCCTCCACCGCCAGCATGATCAAACCGTATCGAGTTGCTTGAACCCGGTGCGATCGCCACATCGCCGTCCACAAAAACCCTTTGCCAGATAACACTAGAATCCGCCGTCCAGCCATTATCCCAGCCGCTTCCCCCATCCTTGCCATCCAGAAGTTCTCCGGAAGTGTACGAGTCGAAGTTGTCCTGGACGATGATGGAAGCCCAGGCTTCATGGGCGGTCATGGCACAAGCGCACAAAAGTAACTTAAGAAAGGGTCCTCTGGTGATTGGGGCGGTCGTTGCCAAGGTGGAATGGAATGTCGGTGAATTGCTTTGCATCTTGATTTCTCCTTATGGCGGGGTTCATGTTCAATAATGAACTTACCGGAGTCGAAACCACAGGAACAGGTGCATTTGCGTCTTTTTTCTTTCCGTTTGCGCCAAAACTCCTTGAGCACCGATCACACGGTTGCTGTCGGTGGGTAGGGAGCCCGCGAAGAGAGGAAAACCCTCGTTTAACGTTTGCGGCGGCGGAAGCCGATCAGCCCGGCGATTCCGGCGATACCCAGAAGCATCAGCGTGCCGGGCTCGGGGATGGCGAGGATGACGTTGTTGCCGTCCACCATTGCGAACCAAGCGGTTTGGTCCTGCCCGTCGAATTGAACCGTCCAGTTCAGCTTTCCGTTGGAAGCGCCCAGCACATCCGCGGCGGAGAACAGGGTAGTATTCCCTAGGAAGGCTCCAATATCCGTGCCCGTCAAACCGACGAGATTGATGATGGTGTTGGTCGTGTTGGAGTCATTGAGATCCAAACTGCCCAGGATGTTGATCAGATCGGAGCTGTTGTCACTGGTGTCGTATTCCCACAAATAGCTGAACCCGTCATTCAGGATCATGTTGCTGGCAAAGGTGAGCGTGCCCGTGGAGTTGCCCGGACTGAGGGTGGCCCCGCCATTGATGGTGGTGGCTCCCAGAATGAAACCGCTGCCGCCCAGGGTGCCGCCGTTGTTCACGGTAACCGGGCCCGTACCGGTGGGGGAGGTGGCGCCGAAGGTGACGTCCGTGAGGATCTCAACCTGAGAGCCGCTGAAATTGGAGATGGAGACCTCCGTCGCGCTGAGCACTTGATTCACAAAAACGTTCGTGAATCCTTCCACCGGTTTGCCGTAGTGAAGGCCGGTGGTGTCATTGACCGTAATCGTGGCCGTCGCATTGTTGTTGATGGTTCCGCCAGTGCTGGTCCGATCGAGCGCCGCTCCACCATTATTGATGATAAGCGTCCCGCCATTGATGGTGGTGCCGCCGGAGTAATTGCTGAACAATGTCTGCCCGGAGAGGGTTTGCGTCCCATCCCCCGTCATGACAATGGCAAGAACCGAGCTGTCCACGAGTTGGCCCAATGCTCCATCGTATGCATAGGACATCCCCGTCTGCGGGTTGAGGGTCAGCGTTCTGGTTCCGGATCCCCTTGAGCTGATCGCCGTATTCACTCCATTTCCTGCCGTCGTGATGCCCGGCACGGTCCACGCACTTGTTTCAAGTCTCAGATATCCGGTGAATGTGGACTCATTCAGCGGAACGGAACGGTTATCGCTAAGGTTTGACGGAACGGAGTTTCCGGTGAGGGTTACCTGCGTCGGGGTCAGGTTTCCATTGAGAATATCCACACCGCCCCGGCCTCCGGTCCCAAGGATCAACTCTCCGTTCCAAGTGCTGCCGGCAGCGGCTTGGATACGCTGACGAAACTGCCCCCCGGTCATGGTGATCGATCCGGAGCCCGTGAAAAGACCCGTGTAGGTCGGATTGCTGTCACCGCCCGCGCTACCGCTTAAGGTGCCGTTCGCTTGGAAGTCCAGATTGGCGGCAATCGTACCGGTTCGTCCATGCAAAGTGGCGCCATTGGTGCTAAAGCGGATGGTTCCGCCGGAAGTGTTGTCGAGCCGGACGGATCCGCCCTGAATGTCAATGAGATCGCCACTTGTGAAATTCGTACCGCCCTGCAGCCGAAGTTGGCCATCCCCTTGCAAAATCATGGTGTGGTTGCCGGAGGTTCGGTTCACGCGCTGTTGTATATTCAACACCCCTAAACCGGTGCCGTTGTTGTTTAACACAAAGGTGTGCGTCCCATCCAAGGTGGTGGTGGAATTGTTTCCCGAGTTGAGCGTGATCTGATATCCCGAGTTAAGATTTGTATTTTCCCCCACATTCAGGGTGGTCGTCCTGCCGCCGCCCAGAAGCAATCTGTCTCCAGCACCATTGAGCGTAAACGTGTGATTCACCCCATTTCCGGAGCCAACCCGTCCGGAGCGGAATTCGTTGTTGGCCGCCGAGAGATTGAGTGAAGCGGCGTTGAAGGTAGTATTGCCGTTTGCGCGAGGCTCGAGAATTCCCCCTGTGCCGGTAAAGCCGAGGATGTCCCCCGTGGGATCCGCGGTATTGAGCACATGCACATGGTGGCCGATGGTGACGGTATCGCCTTCTTGTATCGACGGGTTTCCCGATTCCAACCAAGTGGCGTCCTCGTGAAACGCGCCAGCCTGGGCGGAGGTGAATGTTTGGGCGTGGAGAGGAAATGCGGCGGCGCAGAGAAGTAGCGCAACGGGGGCGAGGAATTTTTGTGTGTTCATGGTAATCTTCTCATGTTGTGGGTTTGTGGGAGCCGGGTTCGAATCGATTGACATATTCCCATGCTTCGGAAAATTCCGACAGATGCATTTGCGTCTTTTTTCTTTCCGTTTGCGCCAATAGCCCCAAACGCGCCCGTATTTTTATTTCTGTTGGCGAAAACGGGAGGGCGTCGTACCGGTTTCCCGTCGAAACAAGGTGGCCATTCGCTCCGCGGATTGGAATCCCGCTCTTTCGGCGACGATGGACATCGGCAGATCGGTTTGCAGCAGGAGTTCTTTGGCCCGCCGAATTCTCGCCCGCCTGATTTCCTCGAGTGGCGTATGGCCCAGTCGCTCCCGACAACGACGCTCCAGCACCCGCCGGGAGATGCCCGCCGCCTGGACCAAATCCGGCACCCCGATCTCGAGGGCGAGATTTTCGCGGATGTAGCGCAATGCTTTTCCCAACTGCGGATCGCCCACGGCATGGACATCCGTGGAACCGCGGACGGTTACCCCCCCCGGTTTGATGAGGATGGGGCACTCTGGCTCTCGATCGCCCAACATCAGCTTGTCCAGCAGCGAGGCCGCCTCGAAGCCGATGTTGCGGGCGGCGATATCCACGCTGGAGCGTTGGGGGTAACCCAGCAGACAAATCGGTTCATCGTTATTGCATCCGAGAACGGCCACTTCATCCGGGACACGCCACCCCCCGCTGTTACAGGCAGAGCTGATCTGCAGGGCGGCCTCGTCGTCCTCGGTAAAGATCCCCACGGGTTTCGGCAACTTTTGGATCAGGGGTTGCAGAAATTGTGGCCGTATCGTGCTCACCTCGCTAAGATCCGTACAATCCAGGCCATGCTCGCGCAGCGTTTCCCTGAATCCGCGCAGACGTTCATATGAAAAGAAAAAAGCCCGACCCACCCAGGCAAAGTGTCGAAACCCCCGCCCCAAAAGATGGATCGCCGCCAGCCGGCCCATCTCGAAGTTGTCCGCGGTGACCGTTGGCAATCCGAAAGCCTTGTCTCTTGAGGAGATGTTCACAACCCGCCCGGCAAATCCACGGAATACCGCAGCTTGTTCGCGGGAATTGACATGGGCGATGATCCCCTGCGCATCATGTGCTTCCGTCAGCCAAACCCTGAGGTCCTCCTCCGTCCTGAACGGAATGTATTTTTGAACGGCCCATTCCCGATGGTTGGCGGTGAAATCCCCCACCCCCAAAAGCACGCCGCGGTGAAAATCCGCGTCGCCAAGGAATAAAATGATTTTTTTGACCGACTCCATGATTTTCAAAGCTCCTTCCCTGAAAAGAGTATGAAGATCAAGCGTAAATAAGTCCGATGGACTTGTTTTTGTCATTGCATCCACGGCCTGAACCTGCTCCAATGGGCACATGATCAGGTTCGAGAAATGATAGGGTGGCATTTCACCAAAAAAACAGGAGGTCTGCTGGTGAAAGCCGGGCGGGATTGGATGAAGGACGATGCCCCGAGACTGAGCGCGGCCCTGGCGTTTTTCACCATGTTGTCGCTGTCGCCCTTGTTGCTGACCGCCACCAGCGTGGCGGGCATGTTTTACGAGGAGGAAGAGGCGCAAAAGGAGTTGATCCATCAGGTGCGGGACTTGGCCGGTGACGAGGGGGCGAAAGTGGTGGAGAGTGCACTGGCCAACGCCCGGTTCAGCCAAAAGAAATCGTTTTGGTCAGGAACTTTTGGCATTGGAATGCTGCTCTTCACCTCCACCGCCATGTTCGTGCAACTGCAGCAGGCGCTCAACAAAATCTGGTCTGCGGGGCATACGGATTTGGAAATGGGCAAGTTTCGGCACCTCTTGCGCATCCGGGGACGGTCCCTGGCCCTGGTGCTGTCCATTGGTTTCCTGCTGGTGGTGTCGCTGATCGGTAGCGCAGCCCTGTCCTTGCTTCAGAATTCTCTGTCGATGATCTGGCCAAGGCTGAATGTACTGGTGACTCTCGGATACAATACGTTGAGTCTGCTGGGGGTGGGGGCGTTGTTTTTTCTGATGTTCCGGCATCTGCCTGACAAAAACGTGGACACGCTGGCGGCTTGGATCGGCGGAATCAGTACCGCGGTGCTGCTGCGGGTGGGCAATTGGGGCATCGGCCTCTACCTCGGCAACAGCGCGGTGGGTTCGGCCTATGGCGCCGCGGGATCGCTGGTCGTGTTTCTGCTTTGGATTTATTACTCCATGCTGGTGTTTTTCTTCGGCGCGGAATTCACCCATGTTTTGAGCGAGGACCGGCTGGGCTTTGCGCCGGACCCCCGGAGCGCGACGCCGCTTCGGACCTGTCCAACTGAGAGTGACTTTGACTTTCAATTTTCAGGGAAACAGGGGTTTGCAGTCATTGGTTTTGGTGATAGGGTACAGGGGAAGCCATAGTCGTTATTTTGTTTCGATCCCCTGAAAACACCCAAAAAGGAGCATATAGATGCGATATTTGAAAGCGTTTTTCATCCCGACCTTGGGATGCATGTTGCCGGCGATGGGCCAAGGCCCGCTGAATCCGGTGTCCGGACCCGCGCCGATGATGCGGACACTGGACCAGGTCGAGCCCCGCACCCCCATCTCGGAACTGCCCTTCACCATCAGCGAACCGGGGTCCTATTATGTAACGGACAATCTGGAGGTGACGGGCAACGGAATTCTGGTGGAGTCCGATAATGTGTCCATCGACCTGAACGGGTTTACGATGCGCGGCAGCGGCAGCGGTCTCGGCGTTCGCGTGGCGGGTTTCGACAATGTGCGCGTTCGAAACGGCGGCATCCACGAATTCAACCACGGAATCTACAAGGAAAACAGCAACTATGGACGCTTGGAGGCACTGGCGCTGTCCAACCATACCGGCAACGGGATTTGGATTCGGGCCTTGTCCGGCACCTGCAATGGACATCGGATTCGCGACGTGACCGTGTCCAACAACGGTTCCCGGGGCCTCAATCTGGAAGCGGGTTCGGAGGGTGTCGCCAGCGGGAACGTCCTTGCCGGGGTCCGGGCGATCGGCAACAGCTTCAACGGCATCCGGATTTCCGCCAATGGCGGCGTCAGCAGCGGCAATGTCGTGCGCGACGGGTGGGTGCAGGGGAACTTGCAGTTTACGGCGCTGGACATCATCGTTGAAAACGGGGGACGCAGTGGCGGCAACATCATCGAAAACATGCGGGTGGTGGAAAACGTACACAGTGGACTGCGCCTGATCGCGAATGGAAGCGACTCCATCAACACGGGGAACATCGTCCGAAACAACCAGGTAAAACGCAATGGCAACCAGACGCCGGGATTGTCCGTGGTCGGTTCCTCGAACGGACAAGCAAACGGGAATCTCCTCGAGGGCAATGCCGTTCACGAAAATTTATCGTGGGGAATTTATCTGAATTCTTCCCTGTCCCAGGGAACAAGCCGCGGAAACGCCATTCGCAACTCCACCGTCTCCGGCAACCACAGTTATGGCATCCGACTTGGCGGGAACACGGAAGGGACCCGCGTGGAAAACAACGTGGTCTCCGATCATCCCACGGGAATTCGCGTGGACAGCAGCAAGTCGTTTGTTTTCACAAACACCTTGTTCGGAAACAGTGCGGGGATCATGGCGGGCTCTGGAAATCTCGTGGCCCCGCTCATCGTCGGCGGAACGGGCGAAATCCCCAACACCACCAATCCCTGGGCGAACTTCGCACCCTAATGGAAAAAGGAGCATTCACAATGAAAACCAAATTTCACACACTGGCCTTGATCACGGTCCCGATGGCTTTTCAGGTCTTGGCGCAAGGCCCCTTGATGCCACCGGGTCCGCCGGAACCGATGATGAAAACCTTGGACGAGGTGGAGGCCCGCATCCCGATCGAATCGGTTCCCTTCACCATCGACCAGCCGGGTTCCTATTACCTGACTGGCAACCTCGAAGCGGCCGCCGGCGTGCAGGCGATTTTGATCACCGCGGATGACGTCCGTCTGGACCTGATGGGGTTCACCCTTTCCGGAGGGGCCACCCGGGGCATTTCCCTGAATCCGCCCGGAGATGACCCCATCCAAAACACGGTGGTTCGGAACGGCACCCTGGACGGGTTTTCGAGCGGATTGCGGATTCTGGGCGGCGAAAATGGACGCTACGAGGACCTGCAAATCCGCAATGCCGCGGGTTCGGGCATTATTCTCGCGGGCGAAAGCCGCGGCAATGTGATCCGCGGTTGCATGGTCGCCGAAAGCGGCTCTTGGGCCGTGAACCTCTCCGCTACCCAAGAAGGCGAAATCGTCACCGGAAACCTCATCGAAGACTGCATCGTCATCGACAACGGCTCGCACGGCATCCGACTCCGGGCCGCAAGCGGCGGACTTGTTACCGAAAACACCATTCGAAACAACACGATCATCGGAAACAGCGGCGTATCGGGGACCAGCGGCATTTATTTCGAAGCGACCTCGTCGAATTCCGCCATCAATGGCAACCGCATCCTGAACAATGCCATCACCGACAATCAATCCCGGGGCATTTATCTCCGTTCGTCCGCCAGTGTCGTCCGGAACAATGAAATTCGAAATAACACCGTTCATGGACATGACAATGCCGGGATCATCGGCACTTCGCTCAATGCAGGCAGCGGGGTGCTGACGGGCACGCGCATCGAGGACAACGTCATCAGTTGGAACCGCTTCAACGGCGGCATCCGTTTTTGGGACAGCGATCTGGAGGTGACCGGCATGGTGATCCGCGGCAATGTGTTGGCGGACAACGGCGTGGGCTCGTCCGTGGCCCATCTGCGGGTTGAGTATGGGCAAAACAACACCATTCAGGCCAACCACCTCAGTGGCGCGCAAACGTCGACCACCCAAGGATTGCGAACAGGCAACAGTTCCGGGCAGTTGGTGGTGCAAAATTCAGTCTTGGGCGAACAGATCATGATCTCCCCGACCGACCGCTATGGCCAGACCATCGAGAGCGTGCCCATCGAAAATAGCGCCTGGCTGAATTTCCGGCTGGATTAAGGAGGAGACCGATATGAAATTCACCAAGATATCCGCATGCATTCTCTATTTTCTGGCCACAGTGGGCACGGGAAGCGCCGAGAGCACCATCAACAGCGACAACGCCCATGCCTACGGCGCCAATCTCGGCTGGCTGAATTTTCGGGCCGACGGCACGAATGGCGCCGTCATCGGCCGGTTTTTCAGTGTCGGCCATCTTTGGAGCCCGAATGTGGGCTGGATCAAGCTGGGCAGAGGCACCCCGGCGAACGGCTGGTGGTACGCCAACAACTCGGACACGGACTGGGGCGTGAATCTCGACGAGGAGGGAAATCTCCACGGCTACGCCTATGGTGCCAACGTGGGCTGGATCAATTTTCAGCACGGACAAAGCGGGTATGAACCGAAAATCGACCTGACCACGGGTGCGTTGAGCGGTTATATCTACGGTGCAAACATCGGCTGGATCCGACTCGACACCGCCCAAGCTTACGTGCAGACGGATTTCCTGGCCGCCGGACCCGACGGCTCCGTCCCCGGCGTACCCGCCGCCTGGGAAGCCATGATGGGCGGCGCCCTGGACGGCATGAGCGACGAGCAAGTGCTTTTATACTACAAATGGGGCAACGATCCCACCACGCCCAACGGCACCCGGATCACCTTTACCGAACCCGTGACCAGTCCCACCGAAGGCATCCTCGTGCGCTGGCAAACCAGTCATACCCGTCAATACCTACTGGAAATCGGCTCCGATCTGCTGGACGATGACACCTGGGAGGACAGCGGTTTCGGGGTCATGCAAGGCGTATCCGGTGCCATGACCCGCATCGTGCCCAACGAGGACGCCACCCTGCGCTTTTTCCGCATCCGCCCCTTGTTGCCGCTGGCTCCTTGATCCTATCAAATATCAGGTTGAAGAGCACCCGGCGCAAGATGCGCCGCCCCCAAAACCCCATGCGAAACGACCATGCATGAAATCGCTTCGCGCATTTCGTGCTTGCCAATGAACCCGGCAATATGTTTCAATTTTTTTTGGGTGGCCCGCCCGAATCCGGACGGGTCCGCGCCCTGATTCGCATTCACACCCCCGGATTCCCGCTTATGAAACATATCGTACGAATTTTATCCCCCATTCTCCTCATTGGCTTTGTCGGCCCTCTTGCCGCCTCCGCCAATTTGCTGGGCGTCAGTACCGACGATTTTCCCGGAGGATATCGGGTGGATTTTGTCAATGGTCGGGCGGAATCGACCGGGCGTATCCCCACCCCTTGGTCGGCGGTGTTCACCGAGGATCGGGGCGAGGGGCGGCTGGTGTTCGGGCCGGATCCCGTGCGAGAGCGCCCAGCATTCGGGTTGCTGAACCTCACCGGCCCCCGCGGGCTGGCCTTGGTCACCAATCCGCCGATCTCCCTGCGTCAAGGCACGGAATACCGCTTGCAAGTGGAGGTGTTGACCACCGGCAATGCGCAGGGGACCTTGCGCATGAGCGGGGCCGCGCGGCGGGTCGTGCCCCTTCGCAACACCCGCGGTACCTGGCAGCGCCTCACGGAAACGTTCGTGGCGGAAACGGATTCCCTGGAGCTTCGATTCTCTTCGGCGGCCCGTGGAGCCGAAAATGGCATTTACCTCAGCCGCATGGAATTGGAGGCCATCGGGGAAGAACCGGAAGCGGACGAAGAGTCCGTCGGCCGCGCGCGCGGCGCCGCCCTCCAAGGCGTTTACGGCAACTATCAGCGCGATTTTTCCAACATCGGACGCCTTTCCTTTTTGAATGGTCCGGACGCGGATGTGCTCATGCGGGGGGTGGAACAGGGGACCCTGCGCGAAGCGGAAAACATGCCCTTTTCCGTGTACCGCCGCTTTGAAGTCGAACGCGCGGGCACCTCCCCCCAAGCCGTCCGCCTCAGCGTCACCAATCGGGACAATGTCCACCCCGGCGAAACCCTGATGTTGGTGTTTTATGCCCGCGGGTTCAAGACCCCGCAAGCCGTGGACGACGGAGAGGGCGCGGAAATCCAGGCGCTGATCCGCGGGCCGGACGACGTGCCTGGCAACCAAAGCCTCAAGTGGCATTGGAACGAACCCAACCGCACCCAGATGCTGCGGGAACGTTGGACGCGCCATACGGTTCACGCCCGCTGGCCCGCGCATCGGGAACTCAACCCCAATGAAGTGCGTTTTGAAATCCACATGGCCAAAAAGGCGCAGACCATCGACATTGGCGGCATGGCCCTGATCTCGGTGGCGGACGCGGACACGGCCCGTTTCCCAAGGCCGGTTCATCTGTACGTGGGTCAAGCGGAAGACGCGGCCTGGCGGGAAGAGGCCGCGCAAAGAATAGAGACCCACCGCAAAGGCGACCTAACCCTCCGCGTGACCGACGCGGAGGGGAATCCGGTGCCGGAGGCCCGGGTCCACTTGGAAATGCAACGTCACCAATTCCAGTTCGGCACCGCCCTTTCCCTGCTCACTTGGCATGGCCGCACCCGCTTCCAACATCAGTTTACCCAAGAGGACATGGAAAATTACCGCAGCACCTCCATGGCCTACTTCAACCGCGTCAATGTCGAGGACGCTTTCACATGGTCGGCATGGGAATCGGCGAAAAATTCCGACGCGTTCACGGCCATGGTCGAAGAAATGATTACCTATTACCGGGAGCGCCGGGTCGCGGTGGAGGCCGGACCTTTTTGGACGCCGGGCGCGCAGCACGTCCCGGCATCCGCCCGGGAGGACTTGCCCGGTTCCCTCCGAAAATCCATTGAGGAGCGTCTCGAGCGCGGGGGAAACAATATTTCGGACTGGGTGGTCATTCGCGAAACCGCGGGCAACCGCGATTTGCTCCGCGAAGACGGACCGGAAATCTTTGCCCTGGGCTTCAATCACGCCCACGCAACCAACCCCGAAGTCCGCCTCTGGCTGGAAGAGGCCGACATTCGCCACGCGATTTTCGAAGGATCTTTCGAGGAATTCGGCATTTCCGCCAACACCGGATGGTTGGGATGGCTTCAGGGACAAAACGCCCCCGTCCACGGACTCAAAGTCCACGCCCAAAGCGGCTTGCTCCGGGATTTCGGCCCCGAGCGCTGGTGGCGGATTCTCGACGTGGTGCAGTCCCGTTTCGAGGTGCCCGTGCGCTTCTCCCGCTTTCACGTGCCCATTCGCGACCCGGAGGATCCCGACCAACGCGCCTATCAGGAAGGCTTGTTCACGGACAGTTTGATGACACTTTTCGCACACCCCGCCGTGAATGGCGTGGAGATGGCCGGCTTCTGGGCCCCCGCCCACCCGTTTTCCTCCGCCGCCCTTTGGGACCAGGCGTGGAACCAAACCCGATTGGGCGACATCTATCTGGATCTGGTCTTCAATCAATGGTGGAGCAACATCGAGGGGGAAACCGATGAAAACGGTGAGTTGGTTCTCCGCGTCTTTCGCGGACATCATCAAGTGACCATCGAGGGCCCGCGGGGAAGTGTGACCCGCCTGCTCGATCTGGATGGCGAAACCGGCACCCTCGACGTACAGATGCCATGAAAACGCTGTTGCTTCTGGCTTTGCTGGGTAGCGGCGGTTGCGCGCTCTTCCGCACCTCGTCCCCAGAAGGCGAGGTCTTCATTCGTCCCGCCGGGGTGGTGCGCCATGTGAATACCGCCGAACGATACCTGATTTTTGAGTCCTCTTTCGTTTTTCGTCCCGGACAGGAGTTGCAGGCCATGCGCGATGGCCGGGCCGTGGCCGAGATCCGCGTGCTTCCTCAGGCCCGCCGTCCCTTTTTCGCGGCGGATATCCTCGAAGGCGCACCCCGGGTGGATGATCTGGTGGAATGAATTCGAGGATTTTCCGATTCCCCGGTATTTTTGAATTGTCCGAAGCGGTTCGACCCGTCATAGGGGAACATATGCATTCTTTTGACACCATTCACGTGGATCTGGGCGAACGCGCCTACGACATTTTCATTGGCCCCGGGCTACTTTCCCGCTTGGGCGAACGTTGTGCGGAGACCTTTTCGGCCCGCAAGACGCTGTTGGTTACGGACGAAAACGTGGCCGGGCATCATTTGGCCGCCGCCGAAAACTCGCTGCGGTCCGCAGGGTTCGCGGTCACGGTTTGCGTGCTGCCACCGGGAGAGGAAAGCAAATCGACCGCACGACTCGCGTCCCTCTGGGAAGCGGCGGTGAAGGCCAAGCTGGATCGAAAAAGCTTTTTCGTCGCCCTCGGCGGCGGGGTGATCGGCGACCTGGCCGGCTTCGCCGCCGCCAGTTATCTGCGGGGCGTCCCCTTCGTGCAGGTGCCCACCAGCCTGCTGGCCATGGTAGACTCCGCCGTGGGCGGCAAGACCGGCATCAACCTCCCCCAAGGCAAAAACCTCGTCGGCGCCTTCCATCAGCCCGCCCTGGTGCTGGCGGATTTGCAGGTACTGAACACCCTGCCCGCCCGCGAATTCAGCGCCGGCATGGCCGAAGTCATCAAATACGGAATCATTTGGGACCGGAAAATGTTCGAGGCCATCGAGGACCACGTGGACGCCATCCGGGCCCTGCATCCGGACCTGCTCAAGCAACTCGTGCGCCGTTCCTGCGAGATCAAGGCCGAGATGGTGCGCAAGGACGAACGCGAGCACGGGATGCGGGCCCTCCTGAATTACGGGCACACCCTCGGTCACGCCATCGAAAACGTTTCCGGCTACGGAGAACATCTCCACGGCGAAGCCATTGCCATCGGCATGGTCTACGCGTCCAAACTTTCCGAACGGCTCTGCGGACTCCCCGCCGCCGCCACCCACCGGCAAATCGAGTTGTTCAAGGCCTTCGATCTCCCCGTGAGCTGGCAAGGCATGAAATGGGGCCCCTTGTTTGAAGCCATGACCGTGGACAAAAAAGCCGAAAACGCCCTGCCCCGCTTCGTGCTCGCGGACTCGCTCGGTCAAGCCAACCTGCCCCGGGACGTGGAGGTGGCATGTCTGAAAACGGTTTTCGAAGAGGAAAGCCCATGAGAGAGGGGACAGATAAGATCGAGCGGGCGGCAGAGCGGGAGGCGTACATCGCCTTGAACATGTTTGAGGGCATCGGCCCCGTCCGGGTGCGCGAACTCATGGATGTGCTGGGGAGCGCCGGGGCGATTCTGAAGTCGGGGCGCGAGGATTTGGAGCAAGCCAAAGGCGTGGGCCGCACCCTGGCCGAAAATCTTTTGCGGCAAGTCGATGCCATGGACGTGGACGCGGAAATCAAACGGGCCGCCCAATACGACGCCCGCATCATCACGCGTATCGATCCCGAATATCCCGAAGCCCTCGCCGCCATTCACGATCCGCCCCTGGCCTTGTATGTGCGCGGCAGTCTCACCGCCATGGATCGGCACGCCATCGGCGTGGTCGGCTCCCGTCGCTGCACCCACTACGGCACCCAAACCGCCGACCGGCTTTGCTTTCAACTCGCCAAACAGGGCTACACCGTGGTCAGCGGCCTCGCCCGCGGCATCGACGCCGCCGCCCATCAGGGCGCCCTCAAAGGACGCGGACGCACCCTCGCGGTCATGGGCTGCGGCATCGACCAAATTTACCCCGCCGAACACAAAACCCTTGCCGGGGAAGTCATCGCCAACGGCGGATTGATCACCGAATTTCCCGTGGGCTTCAAACCCACCCGCCAGTCTTTTCCGCAGCGGAACAGAATCATCTCAGGTCTCAGCAAGGGCGTGCTCATCGTCGAAGCCGCCAAAGGGTCCGGGGCCATGATGACCGTGGACTTTGCCAACGAACAGGGCCGGCTCGTGTTTGCCGTACCCGGACGCATTGACAACCCCAGCGCGGGCGGCTGCAATTACCTCATCAAAAACGGGGCCAAGCTCGTGGAGGACGTGGACGACATCATCGAAGAATTCGAATATCTGCTCCCCCCGAATCCGGAAGGAAGGGAAGATCCCGAACACACCAAACCCAAAGTGCAGCTCAACGACGACGAGCGCAAAATTCTCGAAACCCTCGGCAAAGAAGATTTGGGCCAAGACGAACTCATCCGCCGCAGCGGCCTCAGTGCCTCCACCGTGGCCACCTGCGTGATCATGCTGGAAATGAAGCGACAACTCAAATCCCTCCCCGGCCGCATGGTGCGGAAACTATAAAGGTTAACGGAGGGGTTGTAAGAGATAGATTCACTCTCAACCGACAACCCAACCACCCAACCACTCAACGACTCAACCACCAATCTCTCCAAAAAAAAACCAGGCATCGTCCCCCCTCAATAACACCTGACCTCCGCAAGCCCGGCACGGCGCGCGCCATGGGTTTCTTCGATGAGAATCCGCAGCCGGCTTGTCCGGATGCTTTCCGGCAAGTCGTGTTGCCGGCGTTGCGCTTGGTTGTCGGTTACGATCACCCGATCCCGCCAATTCTCCCCTTCCCCTCCGGTCCCTTCCAGGCTTTGAATGCGATACTTGCGGGCGATGTGGGGGGCGACGTAAAAGGGACTTTCTCCGTGGACTTCGACGAAGATCTGGCCCGGAAAGGTCACTTCCACCCGGTTCAACGCCACGGGCGCGTCCCAGGTCAAATCCAAAGACTGCGGCAGGCTCCGTCCGGGATCGCTGAACCACAGGTTCGTCTTGCCGGTGGGACGGGTGACCCCGCTGAGCGCTTGTTCGGGACCATACACGGATTGTGGCGGGTCGAATTGCATGGCGAAGGGACTGGGCGTACGGTTCCAGTGAAAACGCCCGGAGCCCACGACATTGCCGCCCACCCAACCATAGGCATTGTTGCCGGACAGCCTCCAGGTCACTTGATTGTTCGCTTCATCGTCGCCCCGGACTTCCACCCGGTAACAGCCGTCGGCAAAATCACGGGCGCCCACCGGAATCCATTGCAAACCGTCTTGTCCGGCGGGAACCTCGATTTCTCCCCGCCAAAGCGGTTCCGCGGTCTCGATTTCATAGTCCCAAAGCGATGCCACCGGACGCAAACACACTTTCACTTTGGCCGATTCGTCCGCGGGGTTGTGCAACCAAAGTCCGATTTTCTCCAGGGATTTCCCGGACAAATACAACCATTGGCACAGGTGTTTGCTCACCGGCGTTTCCTTGCCGCATTGCAGCCATCCGGGGCGAAGGCCGGTGTCCTCGGCGGTTTCCCAGGCCCCCAGCCCGGAAAACGCCCAGGCGCTGGAAGCGGATGCGGTGGCTTTCCGGGCCAAATCCGCCGGATCTTCGTTGCGAAGGTTGGGCAGGAAACATCCGTCTCGCAAGAGTTGCTGTTGAATTTGGTCGATTTCTTTTTCAGCGACTTCAGATGGGGACAGACCCCTTAAAACCGAAAGGGCCGCGGCCGTACCCGCCGCCTGTCCCATGAGCCCGCAGGTGGCCATCACCCGCACCGTGCCCAAGGCCGCGTGGGTGGTGGAGATGTTGCGCCCCGCCATCATCAGGTTTTCCACGTCTTTGGAAATCATCGACCGCAAGGGAATGCCGTAGGGTCCGATGTATTTGAGGGCGATCTCTTTCAATTGATCGTTGTAGCCAACGGCGCTCGCGGGTTCGCTGGTCGCGGCCAAAAGTCCGCCGGGGGTGTGCAGGTCAATGAACCAGCCGCCGTAGGCCACCTCGTCGACAAATTTTTCGCGTCGTTGCAACTCGTTTTCATTGAGAAAATGTTGGCCGACCACCCGACGGCTTTCGCGTTTGCCGGGCACCTGCCCGATAAACTCGAGGGCATAATTTTTGCAACGGTCCATCATCTTTTCATCACGGTTTTTCATCCAGTCCCAAACACCGAGGGCGTGACGGGTCAGTTCGTGGCGAATGGTCTCGTTGTCGTACACGGTATTCCAGGGCACGCCGATCTCGATCCACCAAAAGCCGCCTTCGGGATCGTTGGGACGCCGTCCCTGTTCGTAGAAAAAGGCGGCGTCTTCGTATTTCATGGCCCACTCCGGCGCACGGTATGGGGCCGGTCGCCCGGTATCGATGCAGCGAATGTGGATGCTGTTGCCCATGGTGTCGGTCGAAGCGTCCGCCGCCGCATGGATTTCTCCGGTTTCGGCGGTGGATTCACTGCCCCAGCGCCATTCGCATCCCGCCAAATGCGCGGGCAGCGCGTCTCCGGTGCAGTCGATGAATTGCTTGCCGCGCAGAATCAGTTCGGTTTCGGCATTGGACACATAGGCTTTCACGGCCAGGATTTTGGCGCCCGGGTGGCAGGCGGGACGGTGCATGTACCCTTTTTCTTCGGTGGCGACGGGCCATTCGCCGAGCTGCGCCATCCCCCAACGTCCATTGTCCAACAAAACGTCCCGCACCCCGGTGTTCAGACGCAGGGTCAAATTCGGTTCGGAAACCGCGAGATTGTACAGGGCCATGTCCTGAACGCTGTTGATCCATCCGTTTTCGTTCGGATGCAGATGGTTGGTACGGCGTTCGGCCTGCAAGGCTTCGCCAATGATGCCGCTTTCCCGAGCGTGGCTGTGATGACAGGCGGCGCCGTGCACGGTCACCCGCACTTCGCTGGAGGCGTTGCCGCCCAAGACCGGTCGGTCCTGGATCAGACAGGTTTTGGCGCCGTTCCGAGCTGCGGCCATGGCCGCGCAAAAGCCGGACATGCCGCCGCCGCATACGATCACATCATAGGTTTCTTCAAATTGTTTCATGGCGTATTCTCCAGTTGCGGGTCCATCAGTGCCACCGCCGCTTCACGCAGCCGGGACAAGAGGCCCTTGATTTCAGATTGACAAAAGTGACCCGACAGGGCCAGACCGGCAATGGGGGGCGTCCCCACGGCAACGGCCAAACTGATTTCCCCGCCTTCCCGATCGATGCGGGCATAGCCACGTTTCCGAACCTCTTCGAGCAGCGGTAGAATCGAGGTCTCCCGTCCGGGAAAATCCCTGGCGATTCGTTCCTGTGAGACGGAGGCGAGCAACACGCGCCCGATGGCGGAATCCATGGCGGGGTAGTCGGCTTCCCGTCCCAGGGAACGCGCCACCGCCCGTCCGGGCACGTTGAAATACAAGTAACTCACGCTGTTGCGCCATAACACGCCCAAGGCCACCACCCGTTCCGGGCCGCTTAAGTCCGGCAGGACCGTCATTGCCCGGACAGCGAGGCCGGAGGCGGACAAACTGATGGCGGACAGAGCATGAATCCCCGGCCCCACTCCGTATCGGCGGTCGGGATGTTGCATTAACAACCCCTGATGTGCCAACGTGCCCAAATACCTTTGCATACGCGTGGGCGTCATGCCCATTTCCCTGGCCAACTCCCGTCCCCGAACCGGTTCGGCAGCACGCGCAACTGCCAAAAGGACTTCCAATCCTTCCAACAAACTCTGGTTGGGTTGCGCGGGTAACTCTTGCATTTGTCACTTATATAGTGACAAATTTGAAAAAATCAACTGAAATTATAAAAGATTTATGCAAAATCGCTCTTGTCACCCAATACGTGATCAGGTACCCTATAGATATGAGCACCCCACCTGATTCAGATGATTTTCATACCCACCTTCCGGTTACTGACGACGATTGGATGGAAATAGGCTTGGTCGGTTTTAACCAGGGAGGCCAGGATGCCCAAATCCTCAAGGGCATCAATCAATGGCGCAATGAAAAGCGGAACTGGGTGTTGCGGGACGCGGGGCATCAGGAATTCATGTTGTTGAAATTGATCCGGAATCCAAAAATAGCCGGCATTATCGCGAACGTCACCGACCACAAACGCATGGAAACGCTGCAAAAATGGGGGAAACCCGTGGTGGACACCTCGGGAATTCTCGCCGACAGCCCTTTTCCACAAGTGGGGGTCCAACCCGGAGCGGTGGGTGAAATGGGCGGAGAATTTTTAACGCGAAAGGGGTTCAAACGCATCGTGTATGTTTCCGGCATGCAGTGGACCTATGAAATGGACCGATGGCAAGGGCTGCGCCAGTACTGTAACGAGCATCAAATCGAGGCGTGGTGGTGGTCATTGAGCGAAGAACGTTGCGTGGATTCGGTCAGCACGAAATTTCTTCCCGAGGACGCCGATTATGATTCGCGGGATCCTTTTGAATTCCTGTCACGCTTTGAAAAACCCTTTGCCGTCTTTACGGCCATCGACCGCATGGGCGTGCAAATCTGTGACGGATGCCGGGCCGCGGGCCTGAACGTTCCCGGCGATGTGGCCGTTTTGGGCGTCGATGATAATGAATATTTCTGTGAATCCGCCACCCCGCCCCTTTCCAGCGTGATGCTCCCGGGAGAAAAAATGGGACGTGAGGCAATGAAGCTGCTGGAGAAACTGATCCGGGGCGATTGCAAAGAAACCTTCGTCCGCCTGGAACCCAAAGGCATCAAAGCCCGGGAATCCACCGAGGGCTACTGAGTTGATTTACCCGATCCGCTTGATTTCAGACTAGTCTGATCAGAAAATAAAGCCAAGCGCGGACACCAACGTAGTGCAAATCGAACTGTACAGCTTGACATACGTCCGTTTTCCGATATTCTGCACGTATGAAAAGCAAACTGACGCTCTCGTTGCCCGAAAAAACCATTTCGGAAGCCAAACAAATTGCCAAGCGGCGGCATACCACCGTTTCGGCCTTGTTTGCGGAGTCTTTACAGTATTGGAAATTTGATGCCTCCCCATGTTGCTTGACTACGTCAGATCATGAGGAGAATGAGATGGCGGATTTGCTGGGTGCTTTTACCCCGCAGGCGCCTTTCGACACCCGTTCCGCCCACATCCGGGAAAAGCATGGATAGGCTGTTTTTCGATACCAACGTTCTTTTGGATGTACTCGAACAACGCGCGCCTTGGTTTCCTGAATCCACGGAATGCCTTGCCCGGGCCCGGCGGGGTTTCTGCATGGGTGCCATCACGGCTATCACGTTGTCGGATATTGCCTACATTCAGAAATCAGTCTCCACCGCAAACCTTTATAAGCGTTTCCGCCTTCTCAGGGACTTCTTGGAGATCGCCCCCTTGCATGCGGAGACTGTTGATGCCACGCTGGCAAGACGCTTGCCCGACATCGAAGACGGATTCCAACTGGAAGCCGCCCTCAACTGGCAGGCCACACACCTTCTCACGCGAAACGTCAAAGATTTCCCCCAACACCCTTCCCTCGTGGTTCAGACCCCCACCGATTACCTGCACACCGGGTGAGCTCAAATTGCAACCAACCTGTTTCGAACTTGACGCGGATTGAAAAAGTATTACAGTATGAACCATGAGAACTACAATCATACTGGACGATCATCTTGGCGAGCGACTCAGACAGGAGGCTCGCAATCGCAAGCAAAGCTTCAGTTCGTTTATCGCGGAGGCGGGGCGTCTGGCACTGGGGGAATCAGGAACACGAGCGTCCCCGAAGACGTTTAAACTCGTCACGTTTGGAGAAGGGGGTGTCCTCCATGGGGTGGATCTGGACAAAACCGGGGTTCTGTTGGTCGCTGAAGATGAAGAGGTTTACCGAACATGATTCTTCCGGATGTGAATGTGTTGGTCTATGCCCACCGCCCGGATTCCATCCACAACCATGATGAATATGCATCATGGTTATGCGAAGTGGCGGAATCGCCAAAAGCGTTCGGCCTTTCCGAAGCTGTTTTGTGCGGTTTCGTGCGCGTGGTAACCAACCGGAAAATTTTCAAACAGCCCACGCCAACAATGGTTGCCTTGGACTTTTGCGATCAATTGAGGAACCGACCACAGGCGAGAATTCTAAAACCAGGCACCGGAAATTGGGATCTGTTTCGGACTTTGTGTGGAGGATCGGGTGTCAAGGGAAAGCTTGTCGCGGACGCGTGGCATGCCGCGCTGGCCTTGGAATATGACTGTGAATGGATCACGTGTGACGGTGATTTCGCTCGGTTTCCCGGCTTGCGATGGAGGCATCCGCTTGTAGCAAGGTCATAAAATTCGTGGAGACTCGTTACCCCGCTCATCGCCAGTCACGGATGGCGACCCAAATTCGGGCGGGAAGCACGGGAAAGAGGGCCGCCGTAGCCATGGCGGGCCCTCCGGGCAAATCAAACCAGAAGGAGGCGGTCAGCCCCAGAAACGCGGCGGAAGTGCCCAGGATCACGGCGGTGAGGATGACGGCGGGAAAACTTCGGAACAGCATCAGGGCGGCGGCGGGCGGGCCGATCAACATGCCAAAGGCCAACATGCTGCCGGCGGTGTTCATCACCGCGGCCAGACCAAATCCCAAACACAAAAACAGCAACGCGTTCCACACATGCACCTTGAGTCCCAGGGTCGCCGACATCACCGGATCGAAACCGCTGACCAGGAACTTGCTCCAACAAAGCCGGAACAACAGCCCGGTGCCAAGAGCGACGCCGATGGCCCAAAGGGCGTGACTTCGGTTGGCACCGAGAATATCCCCGGTAAACAGGCGTAGGGCTCCCGCGTCCGGATTCGGAGACAAGGAGAGCAGGACGACGGCCACCGACCCGCCGGTGGCGTAGGCAATGCCGACCCATCCCTCCGAAGGGAGTTTTCCCGGCCGTCCGGAAAAGGACAGCAACAAAATCCCCGCGACCCCGCCCACCACCGCCCCGAGGAAAGGCGCGAGAGAGAAAAACAAGGCGATGGAAATCCCCAGCGCGGAGATTTGCGGGAGGGCCGCTCCTAAAAACACAATGCGCCTAAGATGAATGAACACCCCCAAAAATGCCAATAACCCGCCGCCAAACACCCCCACCAACAGGGCGTGCTGCATAAAGGCATAGCCATACATTTCCCGGATTTCGCCGATCATGTCCCGCCCGCCCCGATCCGTTCGAAACCCGAAACCGTTTCATGCGCGATGTGAATGAAGGACCGCCCCCGCAAGGTGTCCACCTGGATCTTTTGACCGTAAATACGCCCCAGCGATTCGGAGGTGAGCAGATCTTCGGGGCTTCCCTGATGGAGTTGCCCGCTTTGCAGGATGCCAAGCCTGTCGGCCCTCCCTGAAAGGGATTGCAGGTCGTGGGTCACCAGCAAAATGCTGATGCCCCGTTCGCGATGCAGGCGGGAGATCATGTTCATAAACGTTTCCGTGGCCACCAAATCCATGGCGGCAGTGGGTTCGTCGAGCACGAGCACGGCGGGATCGACTACCAAGGCCCGGGCGAGCAGCAGGCGTTGCATTTCACCGCCGGAAAGGGTGTCCAGCGTCTGATTGGCGAGAGCTTCGATGCCGGTGGCGGCCATGACCTCAGCCACGCTCGCATGTTCCCGTTTTCGGCGAAAATGGGGCCGACCCAAGGCGCAGAGGGTATGATGCAGCACGTCCCGCACCCGCATCGGCCAAATGGGGTCCACCCGCTCCCGCTGGGGCACGTAGCCAATCACGGGCCGGCCCTCCGGCCAATGCAGATGCCCCGCGAGAGGCGGCAACAGGCCCAGCAAGGTTTTCAGCAGGGTCGATTTCCCGGCCCCGTTCGGCCCCACGATGCCGAAAAACTCGCCCCGCGATACCGCGAAATCGAGGTTTTTCAGCAACGCTTTCCCGGGATATCCGAGGGTGACATGCTCCAGCGTGAGCAAGGGCATGCTCATTCGCCGGCTTCGGCCTCCAGCACATCGAGGATTTTCCGGGCGTTGGTTTCAAAGAGGGCAATGACATCGTCGGTGCCGTCGCAAGATCCCACCGTGGGACAGAGCACGAGGAGGGGGACGCCGATGGCATCCGCCACCTGTTTGCCCACGCGGAGATCGTGCCAGGGTTCGATGATCACCATGCGCACCGAATCGGTGTCGTAGGTGGAAATCAATTGGGCCACATGACGCGCGGAGGGGGCGATGCCCGGCAGGGGTTCGACCGCATCGACGATATTCAGCCCCAAGGATTTAAGCATATAGTCGAAATGCTTATGATAAATGATCACCCCGGTGTTCGCGTGGGGGGCGAATTTCTCTTTCCATTTTGCCACCACTTCATCACTGCGGGCAATGTAGGCGTCCAAGTTGGATTTGTAGGTGTCCGCGTTTTTTTCGTCCACCCGAATCAAACCCGCGGCAATGTTGCGGGCCGCCTGCTGGGCCACCACGGGCTCGAGGGTGTAGTGGGGATTGCCGGAGGGATGCACGTCCCCCATGTCGCGATGGGTGCGCTCGGGAATCTGAATGGCCTGAATGCCGTGGGAGGCGTCCACGTGTCCGTCCCCACCGGGACGCACGCTCCGGTTGCGGGTTTCGCGGATGACTTCCGGCACCCAGCCCATTTCCAGTTCAAAGCCGTTTTCGACGAAGAGGTCGGAACGCCCGATCCGCACCACCATCCCGGGGGTGGCGTCCAGATAATGGGCGTCTTGGAGGGGACGAGACAGGGAAACGACTTCCACGTGTTCTCCACCAATCTCCCGCACCAGGGCGGCCAGATCGGTGGTGGTGGTGGTGACCCGCAGTTGCGCCCGGGCGGCGGGCAACAGAAGACATGCGGATACGAGATACAGCAGACGGATTTTGAGTTTCATGGGGTTTTCTCTTTCAAATGGGGGGAAAGTGGAGTTCAATTAGAAGCGATGGGGTGGATGCCAGCCGATGAAAAATGTGGCCTGTAGCATGACCGTGTGTTCGGTTTCGTCCTCGAGGTCATTGTCCGCAAACTGATATTGCAGACGGAGGCGCGAAAACTCGGTGGGACGCCACTGTTTATACAGCGTATGCCCTTCCATGCCGGCCCCGCCTTCAAGCGAGGAAAACAACACGTCGGTGCGGTCATACCGGTAGCCCACGCCGCGGAAACGGTCGAAATTCCATTCCGCGTACACGTAAAAGCCGCTGTCGGCGTCCACTTGAAGGCCGGGGGTGAAATCGGCGTGGTTTTTGTAGGCATCGTATGAGGCGTACAAATATTCCGCGCCAAGAACGAGCCCTTGGTAGGTGGTGATGCCGGGGCTGTATTTGTACTTCAGGTCCAGTCCGAAGAGGTAATCCAGTTTGCCCCGGGCACGGTCGTCAGAGGTGAAACCATCGGCATCGAGGCGGTCCTCCATCGGGTCCCGGCTTCCGGCCGATGTCAAAAACGAAGCCCCGGCCATCAGAGCGTGCTCTCCGAGCGGGGATTGGTAAAAGGACTGCGCCCGGGCCAGCAAGGGAAATCCGTCGATCCGGCGTCCCACGCTACCGTGAACTTCGTCATAAACGCCCACAATCAAGGTCAGGGTTGGATTGAGATATGGGGCCAAATATTCCAAGTGCGCGCCATCGCCGATCATGGCGCCATCGGAAGTGAAGGCTTCATGAACCGATGGGGCGTTGACCTGTGGATAATCGTGTTCGTGAATCGGATTCAAGTTCCCGAAGGGCAAAAATTCCCGACCGAATTTCAGTTTCAAATTCCAAGGCAAAACCGTTGAAACCCAGGCCTCCTCCAACTCCGCCTCGTCATCCTCCCAAGCCAAAGTGGCCAAAAAGTCGAAGTACGGATCCACGGGCGCGCCGATGTTGATTTCAAAGGCCCGCACGTCGAATTCACTTTCCTCCAGATCCCGCGTCGGGGCCGAAAACACCATGTCCGCCGCCGCGCCAAAATTCAGGGGCATTCCCCCCGGACCCTGTGCGCTCGCCGGATTCCCCGGCAGGACCGCACAGGCGCCGAAAAACGGGGACAGGCCCCGTAAAAATCGATATCGAGCATTCATCATCATTTATCTTTCTGGTAAAGGGTTTGCATTCGTTTCCGAGGATCAGGCCGGTTTCAATCGCCAATGGCCAAAGCCTGTAATTTGGCGGTATAGTCTAATTATATTCTAGTTGTCAATGTTTTTATTTTGATTAATCAAAGTAAAAAAAATGAATCAGCAAAAGTCCCGCGCGGGTCGTCCAAGACAAGGTGCGGATCCAGTTTCCGCGCACCAGACGCCGGTGAATTTCCGCGTCGTAGCCCTGGCAGAGTTTTTCATGGGCGGGGACTTGCAGGGCAAAGGTGCTGATCCAAATGAGCGCCAGCAAAAAGCCTGTCGCCAAAGAGAGCGCCGTGCGTTCGTTTGCGATCCAGTAAAGCTGCAACCCCATTTCCGCAAGCATCATCGGCCCCACCACAGGCCCCATGCGACGGGTGTATTCACGGTGAGACGCGGCCGGATCCGCTCCTTGCGCGTGGGAGAGCAAGGGATATTCTACCCGCTGCACAAACCAAATCACACCGGTCATGTAGGCGGCGGTGAAAAAATGAAGTTGTTGCCAGAGGGTGGACATTGGATTCGGGCCCCGTGACCTTTAACGTTTCGCCGTGTCCCCGATCGGATGTGGTGATCCGAGGTGACGGGGTCCGGTCCCCAACAGATGCAGATCCATCACGGCCTTCACCCGGGCAAGCTGCTCCCGGGATTTGGTGCGGAATCCGTTGTGACGCCGCACGTCCCGGGCCGCGAATCCCCGTAGGTCAACCCCATGTCCCTTGGCCAGGTAAATGGCCCGCTCCGCGTGCCATGCCTGGGAGACCACGATCGCCTCCTCCACCTGAAAAACCTTGCGCAGGCGTACCACGCTGTCCAGAGTTCGCAAGCCGGCGTAATCACAAACGATTCGATTCTCCGGCACCCCCCGCTCCATCAACGCCTCCTTCATGTCCTCCGGTTCGTTGATATCATGACGCCGGTTATCCCCGCTCACCAGCAAGTACCGAACTTTCCCCTCGTGGTACAATGCCGCGGCCGCATCCATGCGATATCGGAAATACAGATTTTCACGTCCATTGGCCAACAAGCGCACACAACCCAGCACCAGCGCCACCCTGCGTTCGGGCACCTCGGCAACTTCCGTATGCACCCGACCTTCCGCCGCCCGCCCCACCCGACGCAGGGCTTCAAAACAGAAAAGCCCGCCAAGGGCCAACAGTAAGAACCCGAAAATGATCATACGGAAAAAGAACTTTCGGAAGGAGGGAGGAAACGCGCGCATGATGCAGGTCTAAGACTTTCCCGATGATCTGTCAATTGTAGAGGAAGGGAAGGAGAGAAGGAGAGAGGGCAGAGGGGAATGTTAAGTGACGAGTGACGAATGCCATTCTGAGTGACGAGTGTGGAGTGACGAGTGAAGAATGTTGGTCAACCCATCATTCTGTCATCTCATCTTCCCTTCTCTCCTTTTTTCCTTCTTCCTGACCCCATCATTCCGTCCCATCCCAAATCTTCATCATTCTGTCATATCATCATTCTGTCCTATCACCGTATCATTCTGGCATAATTTGATGTCAGCATTAGGAAAAAAGCGCCGGAGGGAGGTCGGCGCTTTGTAGGGAATCAAAGGAACATCCTGCCTCAGGTGCGGCGGCGATAACGGACGATTCCAAAAACCGCAGCCATCCCAAGCAAGAGCAAGGTGCCGGGTTCGGGGATTGCGGTGACTTGCAGGTCCGTCATCGTAAAGTTCGAAGACCCCGCCAAGGCGATCCCGGAGATAGAGGTCGGAACGTCATTTACACTGTATGTGGATGTAAACGTCGCAATTCCACCGGAAGCCGTTTGAACCCAACTGATGCCATCTCCCGAGCCACTGGAAGATCCATCCCCACGCGGAGTTGAGTACGTCGTGATGAATGAAATGAAATCGTTATCGATCCTCTCAATCCGTAACGTCACCGGGTTTTCGATGCTTTGGTTCAATGGAGGGCGATGACCGCTGGTTCCCGCCCTTCCGCCATCGACGTCAGCACCGGAAGAAAACGCATCCGGATGATTGATCAGGGGTTGGGTACCGGATCCTTGGAATGCCGCGGCGGAGTTCACCCCTCCATCGCTATTCCGAGTCGCAATCGATTGGAATACCCCGGTCCAATCATCCGTGGATGAGGTTTGCGCGTCTGCGGTTACAGCGGGACCATTAAAAAATCCGAAAAAGACTTGGTTTGCGGAATTATTCCCCCCGCCTCCTTCCCATGTGAATGTCGCCTGCACCCAATCGCCGGGGTTGTCTAAATTGACGGAAGCAAAACTCTGGACCAAACCTTGACGTTGGTCTGTTCCATCACGCGTGAATTGTCCGGTGGCATCATTGAAGGACCCTTCATTGATGACAAATGGGCTACTAAATGCGACGGATCCGATACATACAAATGATAAGGTTATCATTGTTGTGGTAATTAGGCGTGCTTTCTTCATCATTCATCTCCATACGGGGTTCAACTCTTCAATTTTCATTTCCTGCTGATTCATTCTAATTTAACCCTACCAGCCATCCCCTTTTTTGAAAATATAGAAAATGTTTCAAAGCGTTAGGAAAATGTTTCACGCTGATAAAGCGCAGCAAATTTTTGATTCCCAGTCTCTGTTGATGACCTCCCCGGACCTCAAATTGAGAAAAGCTCGCAAGAAAAAAGCGCCGGCGGGAAGGCCGACGCTTGGTGGGAAACCACGGGCTTCTTGGCCTGTGGGTCCGTATGCCTCAGGTGCGGCGGCGGCGATAACCGATCAGTCCCGCCAAGCCGGCCAACCCCAGAAGGACGAGGGTGCCGGGCTCGGGGATGGCGGTGATTTGAACATTGTTCAAGGTGGCCCACGCCCGGCCATTAATGACCTGATCTCCTCCATCCAAGGTATACATGAGAAAACCAACCGCCTGCACATCTGAGAAAGAGCGGGTGGTGAAATCACCGGAAACTTTCGTGAAATCCAGACCATAGGGATCAGAGGTTGGATTGTAGGCGGCCCAGTTTTGGGCGTTGGGGTCGTTGAGGGAGGCGCCGGTCACCTGAGAAATGAAAAAATCGCTCCCTTCCTGAACCACCCAGCGGATCTCGTTGCGTTCAGCGCGAGAACGTGTCATGCTGAAAGAGCTGTTTTCATCGAAAGTGATCGCCGGAGACGTACTCAAGTTTGTGAAATCCTCTTTTTTCCACATTTGCAGATAGAAGGCGATACCTGGCTCTCCGGCAGTGTCGTATTGGAAGCGAAGATCAAGTTGCGGGCCATGAGCTCTGGTGGGGTTATTCACGTTTCCCGTGCGGTCGCCTTGCATGTGGTCATATCCCACGTACCAAGTACTGCTTGAGCCGGAAGTGGAGAGCGGCGTGCCATTTAGATCAAACGCCCGGAAATTTCGGGTGTCATCAACTTCCGGATCTCCCAGACCGTAGTCACCGGCAACGGCCCCAGACAAAGCGTAATTTCCCGCCGAACCGGTATCCGTGTTGTTCCAGTTCACCAGGACAAAGTCCGCAGAAACCATGCTCATGCAGAAAGTGGCGACCAGGGTTGTATAAATTCTATATTTCATGATTGTCTCCAAGTCGGGTTCAAAATTCAGGCGGGACATCCGCCCAATTCGTATTATCTGCATCATACCTCCCATTCCCTGTTTTGAATATAGAGTAGATGCTTCATTGCATTAGGAAAATGTTTCAATATGATAAGGCCATGCAAAAATCGCATTCTGCGCCTCTCTTAATCGGCATCCATACCACCTCCCACCTGCGGTATTTTCACCGCATCCTGGAGGCGGCGAAACGGTATGCGGAAGCCCAACCCTCTGGGGCTCAGGTTCTCAATATCAGCGGGAGCAAGCTTACCGTGATCCGGGATCATCCCGGCCCGTGCGGGTTGCTGACGGACAATGGCGGCGTTTCCGTGGGAGACAAACCGATGGTAGTGGTTTCCCACGGAAGCGATTGGCCCGGGGTTGTCAAGGTCATCAATGACGACCAAGCGATTGGTCGTGCCGCCGCCTGGCATTTGATCGACTCCGGTGCAGTGAATCTAGTGTGCGTGGATTGGTTTTCCCAGCCGGTGAACGATCTGCGCATGAAAGGCTTTGTGGAAGCCGCCGCCGAGGCGGGCGTGGATTGCGAACATTACGCTCTGGCCAGCCACCTGCCAGGAGACCCGCTGGCATTTTTTTCGGCAAGGGAGGCGGAATTATACCGCATCTGGCAAAACCTCCCCCCCAACTCCGGCCTCTTCCTCATGAGTGATGGAAATGTGAGTTTCTTCAAAGAAAGCCTTGCCAAGCGTGGCGTGGACGATTTTCCGGGCCGGGTTCTTTGTCTGGGCGTGGACAATTTGGGGGAAGTGCCCGGCAACAATTTGAGTTGGCTCAGCAGTGTGGAACCGGACGTGGAACGTATCGGCCAAACCGCGGCGCAGGTGTTGATCGACTGGATTCAAAGCGGACGGCGTCCAACGGAAAACGTGCGAATTCCGCCCCTCGGCGTGGTCGCCCGGTCCTCTACGTTCTGTTCCGACAGAGCTTCTCTCGTGCGCAAGGCCATGGAACGCATCCGTAGCGGAGCGTGCTTGGACGACACCGCGGAAACCCTCGCGGCTTCCCTGGGCGTCAGCCGGGTCACCCTCTTCCGCCATTTCAAGAGCGAACTGGGCAAAACCCCGCACGAGGTCCTGCATGCGCACCAGCTTCAGCGGGCCCGCACCCTCTTGCGCGAAACCGACGCCAATCTGGAAACCATCGCCAACCAATGCGGCTACAGTCACGCCTCCACTTTCATTCATATGTTTCAGAAAGAACATGGGGTTACCCCCGGCGCCTTTCGAGAAGCGGCATCCGATGCGCCCCGGTAAAGGCTTATGAATCGCCGAAAACAAAAGGTGGGGAAAAGGCATGTGTATGATTTGAGCCGGTCTTCGGCGAAACCCGCTGGACAGGTGCCGGCCAATATGCAAATGGACAATCCAGAAACAAGCAACCAGAAACAAGCAACCAGCAACCAGTAACCCAAAAAAGGACTCACTCGCATGTCATTTCCAAAATCATTTACCTGGGGCGCGGCGGCGGCGTCCTATCAAATCGAAGGGGCGGCGAAACAGGGCGGACGCGGTCCGGATGTCTGGGACATGCTTTGCCGGGAACCGGGTCGCATTGAAGACGGTCACAACGGGGACGTGGGCACCGACCATTATAACCGCCTGGAGGGCGATCTGGATTTATTTCAACAAATTGGCCTGCAGGCTTATCGATTTTCCATTTCCTGGACCCGGATTCTGCCGGAAGGCGTGGGGCGGGTGAATGAAATCGGGCTCGATTTTTATGACCGACTCGTCGATGGCATGCTGGCCCGGAACATCACCCCGTGGGCCACCCTCTTCCATTGGGACTATCCCCTCGCCCTCTATTGCCGGGGCGGCTGGCTGAACCGCAATTCCATCGACTGGTTTGCGGAATACACCCAGGTCGTGACGGAACGTCTGGGCGACCGGGTGCAAAATTGGATGACCCAAAACGAGCCGCAGTGTTTTGTCGGTCTCGGACACGGCGGCGGTGGCCACGCCCCAGGCTTGAAATACCATTGGCCGGAACTGCTCCGCACCGCCCACCACGCCCTGGTCGCGCACGGAGAGTCCGTGAAAATCATCCGCGCGAACTGTCCCCAAAGCCACATCGGCGCCGCTCCGGTGGCGTGTGTGAGCCTTCCGGAAACGGAATCAGCGGAGGATATCCGCGCCGCGTACGAAGCCACCTTTTCCGTCACCGACAAAACCCTGTGGAAAACCCACCTGTTTGCCGATCCCATGGTGCTGGGGCATTATCCCGACGACGCGCTGAAGGTCTTTGCCGAGGACCTGGAGGGGACGATTCTGGACGGCGACATGGAACGCATCCACCAGCCCCTCGATTTCTTCGGCTTCAACATTTACAACGGACAGCGGGTCAAAGCCGGACCGGACGGCAAAGCGGTTTCCGTGACCGCCACCCCCGGACATCCCGCCACCACCATGCACTGGCGGGTGGAACCCACCTGCATGTACTGGGCCACCAAATGGTTTCACGAACGCTACAAGCTGCCCGTGGTCATTACCGAAAACGGCTTGGCCAACAACGACTGGGTTCACCTCGACGGCAAGGTGCACGATCCCCAGCGCATCGACTTCACCCACCGCTATCTGCTCGAATTGCATCGCGCCATTGAAGATGGCGCGCAAGTGGACGCGTATTTCCATTGGTCGGTCATGGACAACTTTGAATGGGCTCTGGGGTACAACCGCCGCTTTGGTCTCATCCATGTCGATTACGGCACCCTCGTACGCACCCTCAAGGAATCCGCCCACTGGTATCGCGGCGTCATTGAGAGCAATGGCGAAGCCTTGCTTGGAAGGGTTTGAAAAAAGGAGTATATTGGGCGGCTTCGCCGCGGATATGGGATATGGGATATTCGCGAGCAAGCTCGCTGGATATGGAATGAGGTCGGACTCGTGGGACCCGTCGGAGGGATGCGGTTTTCTGTCGGATCGGTCGGATCCGACTGATCCGACCGAAACGGAAGCCCCGCCGGATGCATTTACCAATTTTCCGGGCTCTCATTTTATCCCGACGTTGCTTTGGCTGGCGACCATATGGCGCTGGGCCAGGCGGAAAACCAGCACCACCGGCAGGGTGGCGATTACGGCGGCGGCGAGAATGTGTCCGTATTGGATGGGCGGTTCGGTGAACAGATTGGCCAATCCGATTTGCACGGTGCGGGTTTCCTCGCGGGTGCAGACGATCAGCGGCCAGATGAAATCGCTCCAGTGGGTGAGCACGTCGAGCACGATGACCGTGGCCAGGGCGGGGCGGATGGACGGCAGGGCGATATTCCAATAAATGCGGAAGGTCGATGCGCCGTCCACCCGCGCCGCTTCCTCCAGTTCCATGGGCAACGAAAGGAAATGCTGCCGCAAAAAATAGATATTGAAGGCTTTGGCGGCAAAGGGAAGGATCAACGCCCCCATCGTGGGCGCCATCCCACCGGTCAGCCCCAAATCGCGGGCGGTCAGAAACAGGGGCACCGCCAACACCTCCACGGGCAGAATGATGAGGGCCACCACCAGGGCGAAAAGCGGGTTCTTTCCCCGGAAGTCCATGCGGGCAAAGGCATAGGCGGCCAGCGAATTGACCAAAAGTCCGATGCCGATGATGCCCGCGGCCTGCGTGAGGGACACGACCATGGCCCGTCCCATGGACGCCCGCCGCCAGGCGGCGGGATAATTGCCGACATGCAGGTCACTGAAGTCCAAAACCCCAAAAAACCCGCCCGCGAAAATCCGGTTTTCGGGACGGAAGGACGCATGTACCATCCAGATCAACGGCAACAGAAAAAACAGGGCCACCAGACCACTCGCGATCCATCCGGCAAGGCGTTTGCCCCCACGGCTCATGATTTTTCCTCCTTTCCGGCCAGGCGCTGCATCAGGGTGAGGAAGGCGACGATGAACAAAAAGAGGATCACCCCCGCCGAGGCCAGGCCCAGATTGCGGTCCTGAAAGGTGGTTTCGTAAATAAATTGAATCAGGGACCGCGTGCGGCCATCGGGTCCGCCCCCGGTCATCAGATACGGTTGCGCGAACAGGCGAAAAGAAAGGATCAGCGTGGCCGTAACCACGAAGATGATGGAGTTTTTCATGGACGGGAGGATGACGTACCGCAGGCGTTGCAACGGACCCGCCCCGTCAATGCGGGCCGCCTCCAGGGTTTCCGCGTTGAGGTTTTGCAGGCCCGCGAGAAAGATCAGCATTTGAAAGCCCGCCCCCTGCCAAACCGACATGAATGCCAGCGCGGGCAAGGCCAGTGTCGGATCCCGCAGCCAGCGTTGTCCCGGAAGTCCGATCCCGGTGATCAGGGCATTGATCAGCCCCATTTCTTCGCCGCGCACCGGCTGGTACAGCAGGGTCCAAAGAATGGCCAGCACCGGAAGCGAGACGACCACGGGCACGAAAAAGACGGTGCGCAGCCAACGCCAATAGGGTTCGGGACGGTTCACCCACAAGGCGAGAAAGAACGAGAAGACCGTTTGCACCGGCACCACCATGAGCGCAAAAAGGGCGGTGTTGAAAAAGGCCTGCCGGAAACGGGGATCGTTGAGCAAAACAGAATAATTGGCCATCCCGCGCGACTGATCCTGTTGGGGCCTCAGCAAATCAGCGTCCGTAAAACTCCAGAAAAGCGCCCGCAGGGTGGGCCACAGAACAAAAAGACCCAACAAAACCAAGGCGGGGGCCAGAAAGCCCCATGCGGTCCAGGTTTCGGGGAGTCTTTTGGCGGTGACGCGAACGTTTTTCATCTGGGAAAAAGGTTGGAGAGGCTGGACAGTAAGGCCCCGGTTCGCCGAAGCGAGGTCAGCGGTCCGCAACCGCCTGGGCCTGGGTGGCGGCGCGGGTCAGGGTTTCCGCCGGATCGGCCCCATTGGCGATGTCACGCAAGGCTTCCGCGAAATTCCGGGTGAGGGCCGGATAGTGCGGGGTTTGCGGTCGGGGCCGACCGTGTTCGGTCAACTGTCGTTTGAAAAGTCGATAGGGAATCTCCTCATATTCGGGAAAGGCCTCGAAGGCCGAGCGTCTCGCGGGCACGGCCCCGTTGGCGCGCACAATCGGGACAATGCCGTTTTCGGTCGAGACCACCCAGCGCAGGAATTTTGCGGCCACGTCGGGACGATCGGAAGTGGACAGCATGGCCCAGGCCCAACTGCCGCTGGCGGCGGCCCGGTGTTCTCCGACCACGGGAAGCGGCGCGGCTCCGAGGGCCTCCCTTTTGGCCTCCAAATGCGAGCGGGCCATCCAGTGCCCGCTCCAGTCCATGGCCGTTTTGCCCAGGCCAAAGGGATTCGGCTCCACCGGAGAATTGTCCGCGTAGTCCAATGCAAACAGTTGCTGCCACTGCCGCAGGGCCTCGATATTTTCCGGGGCATTGAGGACACCTTCAATACGTCCGGTGTCCGGATCCATGAGGGACCCGCCCGCCGACCAAATCACCGGACTGAAGGCATAAGTGTACCATTCGTCTGCGCTTTCGTCCATGTGCAGGGAAACCGGATCAACCCCCGCCTCTTTGAGGGTGGCGCAGGCGGCGAGAAATTCGTCCCAAGTCCACGGGCGGTCCTCGTTCGGCGGGGTGACCCCGGCCGCGGCCAGTATTTCCCGATCATAATACAGCACCAGCGCCGAATCGAAGGCCCCGAGGGCGTACAGACGGTCATCGATCGTCCCCTGGGCAATGATGGTGGGCAGAAAATCGGCCAATTCCGCTTCCGAAAAGTCATCGTCCAACGGCGCGAGCAGACCCGCGTCCACATAGCGGGCCAAGGTAGGGCCGTCCAAATCCATGATATCCGGCAGATCCCCCGCCGCCGCTCCGGCGGCAATGCGTTCGCTGTATTGATGGTCGGGAAAAAACTCGATTTCCGCGCGAATTCCCGCTATCGCATGGGCTTCATTGAACGAGGCCACAATTTCACGCATGGCCTGGTTTTCCGCCTCTTGTCCCTGATGGGCCCACACGCGAAGGGTTTCGCCGGACTCTGCACTTCCGCAGCCGGAAAGGAAAATACCGAAACCCAAAAGCCCAAAGACAGTTAAAAACAATCGAAATTGTTGTGAAATTTTCATATTATTACCCTCAATAAGTTAAGTTTATAGGATAACAAAACATCGCCTTCATTCAAGGAAAAGTGCGGGAAGAATTGTAATGCGTAGTGCTTGAAAAAAACCGTTGAGGCGTTTTTACGCGGTGGCGCTCATCGTCCGAGTATGACGCCGATTCCATTGATAACGGCAGTCACATGACGCGGGGCGAGCTTCCCCACTCGCTCTGTGAGTTGGCTTCGATCCAAAGCAACGATCAAGGAAACATTCGCCACGGAATCTTTCGGAAGGCCTGTTGCTGAAGATTTTAACAAAACGTTGCCAGGAGCTTTTGCCCATTTGGTGTTACTTGTGAGGGGAACACAGACAACCGTCCCGATATTGCTTCGATTCATGGCATCACACTGCACCACCAAAACCGGGCGCCTGAAACCTGGAGACGATCCGACGGGCTCGTCGAGATCCGCCCAACACACATCGCCCTGACTCACGACCATTCAACACGCCGCAATGCCTGATCAGCGGCCCTCCGGGTAAATGCGTATTCTTCCGTGCCCACCTCTCGCAGAACTTCGTTCATCGAGGATGTGATCTTGTCGTCTTCGTGCTGAACCACGAAGTCAGCCAAAGCGCGCGCATACAACTGACTACGCGTGGTGTGCAGGCGGTGAGCAAGGCGTTCCCCCTGTTCAAATACTTCGTCTGGAATGGAAACTGCAGTTTTCATACCCAAAGTATGACCCATGCTACCCCTCGGGTCAAATCGTTTTTTGCACGAAATTGCTTCAAAGCGTATACCAGGACCCCTCGACATTCAATCAAAAGTTTTCTTGAATGTTTGGCGCGAAAATGTTGTCTTAAGGGATACTATCTATCAATCGCATTTGTATCACAACCGAATCAAACCCCATATTTTTATGAAAAACATACCCCTCCCCCACATGTCGTCCCTCGTTTTCACGCTCTCCCTCGCACTCTCAATGGCATCCGCCGTTTTCGCGGAAGTCCATCCCCGCGACCGCATCCGAACGGAAAACGATCTCATCCTTTTTGAAGCCCCCGAAGTGCCGGAGGCTTGGCGCAATCCGGCGTTGCCCGCGAACGAGGAACGGGCGTACTGGGAGCGCGCCAATCACGTGATGCGCGTGTTCGAAGGCCAAATCGACGTGCACACCGAAGGGGAACGCGAAAAATCCTCATATCCCATCACCATGTTCAATTACCTGCTCGGCAGCCATGAAGAGGTGATGCGCGAGATGCAGAAGGAAGACAACCAAGCCGGCACCGACCATGCGTGGACGAAAGGGATCGATTATTATTGGGGCTTTACCCTCAAGGGGCAGATGCGGAAATATTTTCTCTTGGGTCCCGACATGGACCCCGAGTACCGTCAGCGCATGTTCGACGGGGCCAAAATCTGGACTGCCGAGGATCCCCGTCCGAGCTTTGAATTGGTAAATTCCCTGCGCAGCGACGATGAAATGGTTCGAGAATACGCGTTGCAACTCCTGAACACCTTCCGGGGAAATATCGCCGAATTGCCGGATGACGCCATCGCGGGCACCGTCCGGGATCAATATGCCGGGGAAGATCTGGGAGATGACTTGGAACAATGGATGGCATGGTGGAAACAATATGCGGACCAAGGCTGGCAGGTATACGAAGATCTGGAACGCTTGGCCAACCCCTATCCCCACCCGCGGTACGGCGTGGGCACCGGACCGGTGGGCGCCCAATGGGACCCCGGCGTGCGGGGCATGAGAGCCGACGCCCGCAATACCGACAACCTGCGCGCCATGCGCGACATTTCCGTGTATCTGATGGCCGAGGAAACCGGCAACGAGCGCGTGCGCCGACTCTACAAAGACAAAATCCAAAGCTTCGTCGTCAATTTGTACCGCTACCACCACGGCGAGTGGGATAGCGAAAACTACCTTCACCATACCATTGCCCCCTACCACAATCTCTACGATTTCGCCAAGGACGAGGAAGTCGTGGCCCTGGCCAAAGCGGCGCTGGACTACATGTACACCTCCGCCGCCGTGAAATATTACCGCGGAACTTCGGTCGCCCCCACCAAACGGACGGGCGGAGGATTGGAGCGTCATGTCTGGTTGTATTTCGGGGACCGTCCCGAACCGGAGCCAAGACCCTATTACGATTTGTTCCACTCCGTCACCAGCGGATACCGCCCGCCCTTGGCCACCATCCACATTGGCCGGGGCGAGTTTGATCGTCCCGCGGAAATGATCAACAGCAAACCCACCTATTCCTTCTGGTTGCCGGGACAGGGCGAAAGACCCGAGACCTGGGAAACCGTGTTCTACGGAGGCAGTTACTACCTGGGTTCCGCCGTCAGCCTCAGTCCGCAGGGCGATGTGCGCGCCTTTGAAATGCAAATGGATACCGACAAAGGCTGGTCACGCGCCTTTCTGGCCAACAGCGGCAACAACTTCAACGGCCTGCGCGCCGGAGATCAAATCGGCCAATATCGCAATGCCGTGGTGTGGCTGCGACGGGACGACAATGCCCGTTTCAGCTTTCAATTGCCCGGAGAGGCGGACGTGACCATCGAGAACGGCGTCTGGTTCGTGTCCCACGACAAAACCTACCTCGCCATTTATCCCCTGAACCTCAACGAAGACGCCATCGACCCCGTCGCCAGTGCCGACGACGGGAATGTGCGCTTCAACGCCCAACAAACCGGCGGGAATTTCGCGGGCTTCGCCCTCCTGGCCGGAGATGCCAGCGAATTCGGCAATTTCGCGGATTTCCAAGCCAAAGTGAAATCCGATGCGAACCTTGACCGCGCCAACCTCAACGAAGGCCAAATCCAACTGAAAGCCGTGGAAGGACATGTCTTGGGCTACACCTGGCAGGCGGACGACCGTCGTCCCCGCATCGAACGCGACGGCGAACATTACGATTGGGACGAGAACTTCCACGTCTACCGCCCCATGGACGACAATGCCCCCATACGCGTGGACTGGAACGGCGGCACCCTCTCCGTCAATGCCGGCGGCGCCTCCTTCGAACAAACCGTCCATGAAGACGGCACCGTCGAATTTGAAGCGAATCCGTAAATGAAATCGAAAATCCTGAAATTCGTTCTATTTCTACCCCTGGCCTATTTGGGTTCGATGATCCTCGGAGGATTATTCACGCTGGCCATCTACCTGCTGAACAAGGGAAAAGTGATCGAAGCCGCAAAAACACGGGAAACCGTGACGCTGCTGGATGCCGGTGAAATTGTATTCGGTGACTCCTACGGCATCGTCCTCGCCATTCTGGTTTACGGGCTGACACTGTCCACGACCGCTTGGTGGGTTTTTCGCCGTAACCCCAAGTCGCAACCCAAACGGCCAGAGACTCAATCCACGGTGTCCGCTCCACCTTGACCCTCTGAGGCAGGGGGAAACTCCCGCATGGGAGGTATGGCAATAAGATCCCCTGGGGACAATATCGAATCCACATGGAGACGGTTCAATGCCGCCAGTTCCTCGACATCGACGATAAAAGCATTCGCCAGAGATTGCAAAGTATCTTCTTCATCAACCACGACCATAAAAAAACTTGCCTTCTCCTCCATGGGCGGAGGTTCCGGGGCCATATTCAGGGAACGTCGACAACATCCTGAGATCCCCGTGAAGACACTGCCGACCAAAATCACGTATAAGCATTTCCGTGTTCTTTTCATGTTATCCTCATGAGTTATTTATGACGAAAGCGGTCGTCGGCTTCGAGGACGGCGGCGGTCCCGCCCTCCGTCAGCCAGGCGCGGGCGGCGGCATCTTTTTTGAGTTCGGCATCCCAAAACGCGGTGCTCAGGGCCAAAACGACGCGATGGTGGTTCGGATTGCGGGGACGACGCTGCGGCCCCAGGGGCCTGTCGCCAAAGGTCATGTGCTCGGCATCCTTGAGGACCAGCTCGTACTTTCCGCCCGGAGGCAAGGCCGGGTACACGAGCAGGCGCGACTCGGGGGTCTCGCCGCTGATCCCGGAACCATCCCGCGTTCCAGTCATCAGCATCCAAGGGATTTTCACCTGTCCAAAAGCCTGTTCAGGGGTACCCACCGTCGGTGCGGAGGGACTCATCATCAGTGCGGCATGGATTCGGGGTTCGCGGAAATCGAGGAATCCAAGGCGCGCACCGCCCACCGCCTGCGCGGTGATGGCGCCAAAGGAGTGTCCGGCGATGCCCACGCGTTCCAGATCCAGACGCCCGCGCAGGTCGTGATCCGTTTTCCCGAAATCCAGAACGTGGGATACGTCACGAATCCGATGCATGAGTTGCTCGGGCGTGGCGGCCCGGGTCACCGCCTCCGCCCGTTGCGAGCGTGGCACGTCCCGCCAAACCGGCTCGTCGCTCCCGGGATGTTGCATGTACACCACCACGTACCCCCTCGCGGTCCAGTGCGGAGCCAGATACGCCTTGTCATGCAACGCCCCGCCCAAACCATGGCTCACCAAAATCACCGGTGCGGGCTCCCGGGTTTGGGGAAGAAACACGCGGATGGGAATCTCCCGGTCGCGGCTTGGATCGTGCAACACATGATTGATCACCACGGCTTCGGGCGTACCCTCTTCAACCCGCAAAGGGTCATAACCATTCCCGGGTTCATCGGCAACCATCCGAACTCCGGGCAAAAAACCCAAGCTCAGAAAAATTGACAGCGTCACAAGTCGTGCGTTCATGAACCCAAGCTACACCGAACTGGGCGGAAACACAATCAGAATGGTGTCAGGGGGGGCAGAAGGAGAGAAGGAAAGAGGGAGAGAACACTCGGGAACCTTCTTCAGAGTGAAAGATCCGTGTCCATCCGCGCAAATCCGCGGTTCCTTTTCAGAACCCAAGCCAGAACCTCTGATCAGTGGGGCTCCGATCAACCATGACGGCGGCGGAAAATCGCCAGTGCCGTCAGGCTCAATCCGAGCAAGATGAGCGTCGAGGGTTCGGGAATGGCCACGAATTCCATCGTCCAACCGTTGGTGACGGTGCCGTCCGCGAAATTCGCGCTCGCCACTTGGACCACGGAAAAAGAGGACAAGGAAAGCGCATGGGAGCTGAAGGGATTGTAGGTCTTGCCGTCAAAACTCACCGACCCGCCCAGGGTTTCCAAATAGAAGTTGAAGGTCGCGTTGGCGACGAGGGCGGAAAAATCACTGTCCAGATCCGTGAAGAAACCGCCCTGGTATGTCCCATACTCCGCGAAGTACAGATTCACCACATTGTTGGTGTCCAGGGCATTCACAAAGGGCGTGCCGCCGGTAAGGCGCAGCACGTCGTTGCCGCTGGCGGCGGCGGCCGACCAGGTCGGCGCGCC
>JAFIGC010000037.1 GCA_020831635.1 Verrucomicrobiota bacterium
CGGGCCGAAGGTCCGAACAAATACCAGCCCAGTCCGAGCCGCGAAGCGTGCTCGGACTGGGTTGAGATTCTCGGGAAATTGAATGCGGGCTGAAAGTCAGCACAGATCACCGGTTGCAAAGGTTGCCTTTTCAATTGCGTATGGGCATGTGATCTGGGCGGACCTTCGGCCCGCAAACCTTTCATCAACATGAACTGGAATTTGAGGCAGGGCAGACATAGGTGTACAATAAATCACAAATTTTCATTGCCCATGAAATACAATTATGTAGAGGTGGATAATAGAATGAATGATCGTATGAAAATTCTTAATCCCCTCCCTTTTTGGAACATGATTCACTATTCCGGGTGGATCTATTGACCCGGTGAAGCACTTGTTGTTATGAAAGATTTAATCCCACTAATCCCCCTAGTCATAGTGTTAATAGTCTCTGGAGCTGTAGCAGGCTCACTTACTGCCCGCAGATTTCAGTCACTCTTGAAAGAATTGGAAGACAATGGGTGTAGTTTAAATCATTCCGATGCGACTTCCTTGTTTAAAACCTGGACGAAAAAACCCCTTCATATAGTAGACGAAGCTGAAACACATGAGATCATTGAAATAAAAAGATCTCATGCCCAAGCTTTCGAAGCAAAAATAAAACCATGGAGAATTGTGGTTAAATTAGGGCCAATTATTATTGGAGTTTTGGCTTTTTTGATTTTCCAGGGAATTATCTGAAAAACCAAACATGAAGAATCGCGTAACAAAAAGGCCCCAACCGAACCTCATCCGCCGGTCAGATTACCTAGAACGTAAGCGCGACAGGAGAGAAATGCAAACCACGCTTCCAGCTTTCGCCGAAACCGACCTCCTGAGGCAAAACCAACCGATAACGTACAAGCAGTTCAGAGAACTCGTTTCTTATCCGACATGGAACTACCTCACACAAGTAATCCGAACAGCACGAGCCTACGACGAAGGTCTTAGTGCGGGAATCCACCTCCTCAATATGAATGAGGAATACAAGGAGAATCTCACCCAAGAGGAATACGACAACCACCTCCGCCTCCTTTACCACCTCTGTTTAGATATGCTCGACAAGCTAGATCGATGGCAGGATTTTCTCGATACATTCAGCCAAGTATGGTTGGACAAACGCTTTGTTTATCGATGTCATAAGAAACAGCTCGATGGCGAATTTGGAGAACTCATGGCCAAAGGGGTCGTCTCCGAAACGCCGCACTATGTCTACCTTCACGAATTTTGGCCTCACGTTTTTCGCAAAGAGGTTATCGAGAGGAAGATCAAGAGGCAAGCTAAAGGGTGTAAGATGGGCAACATGTACCACCACACAAAAGATGATCTGACGCCGGAGGAGATCTCCTACAGACGGAAATGGCTGTACGATCTCATCCACGAGTTCAATAAACGCAAGAAAGAAGATCAGAAGCATTAACAAAGGCCTTCAAATTTACCAGCGCCCCGTTGGGGCACTGGAAACTGAGGCCGAAAATTCATCAAAAGCAATGAAATTACAAATCGGAGAAAACATACTTTTAATTTGTCGCGAGATTGAGGAAACATCGTGGACAGAAAAGCAATGGGCGGATGCGGAATCTGGCGATTGGTTCCAATACAACGACACCATTGGGGGTTACAATGCGGATGAACGCGCATTCCTCCTCAGTTATTATGATCCGGAGGGAGAGTGGTGGTTCCAGTTCTCGCTTGCGGACGTCCCCAAGATTCTCAGTGGGGAGATGGAGTATGTGAAGCTCAGTGTGCCCAAACGATATTAAGTGCGCCATAATCTGGAAAATTTTCTCCCAGGACTTGCCAGGATACTCCCGGCGACTTCGTACCGCCCGCGGCGAAGCCGCTTTGCAGTACCATTGACTCAATTGGGCCAAATCCCGAGTATTCATGAAATCGGGAGGAGTGGCATCCCGTTGGGATGCGCGATCATTTGGGGTTCTAAACACCCGGGGGTGCCCCCCCGGGCTGACGAGTGGCATCCCGTTGGGATGCAATTTACGCGGCGAATTCAAGTTTTGGACATGATTCCAAATTGACCCCAACAGGGTCTCACCCGTCAGCCCGCGGGCAACGCCCTGACGAGTATACACATTTCGATCCCCGAAGGGGATATTCACCGTAGCCGTGGGCAAGGGGCGATCAAGCCCCGCCGCCCACGGAAATTTCATTCAAAATCGGTTCACCCTGAAAGGGTGATTCACACCGGAGCCCCTCCATTTTTCGTTTTCACGCGGAAGGGTGCGGCATCCTTTCAGGATGCACCTCGTTTTTCCCCGGTACCCGGGGGTATTTCGCTTCGCTCGAACCCCCGGCTACGGTGAAAAGCCCTTTCAGGGCATGAAAATTCCCCATGCCCTCACGCATCTGAAATGTGTATACTCGTCAGGGCAACGCCCCGGGAAACGTATCCGCCCTCGTTCGCCGACCCCAACGGGGTCGCACCCCACCTTGTCACGAGCTTTGTCGTAAATTTTCTCCAGATTATTCCCTTGGTAACCCATTTGAACATTACCCATTGGGATCAAAAAAGGAGTTATAACGTCTTGACATTTTAGCGTCATGATGTCATTAATATTCTTATGAGCAAAGCGACACTCTATTTAAACGATGGCATTCATAAAGCCTTGCGAATGAAAGCGGCTGAAACGTCCCGATCCATGTCAGACTTGGTGAACGACGCCCTTGAGTCGACCCTTCTTGATGATCTGGAAGACATTGAGGTGTGGCGTGAACGTCGCAATGAACCGCGAGTGGGATTTGAGAAATTTGTCCAACAGCTAAAAAACGATGGCGTCCTACAGCGTTGAATTTGCGGCGAATGTCCGGAAGGATTTTCGGAAGATTCCCGCTGCCGACGCAGAAAAGATTCTGACAAAGATCCATGAACTGACCTCGACCGCGCCCCATTGGTTCAAGAAAGCTAAAGGGTGAAGAACTCTACCGGATACGTATTGGCATGTGTCGCGTCGTGTACGAAATCGAAGAGAATCGATTGGTGGTGCTCGTTGTTCGTGTCAAACATCGCAAGGATGTTTACCGGCACTAAACACGCCCCCCCCCATCGGAAAACGCCAGGGAACCCGATGAATCAAGTTGCCAAAACCCTGAAACCCGGTTAACGAAAGAGACATGAAAGCGATAAAGTATGCGGGTTTTCTTCTGCTCACGCAACTGATTCTGTGGACAGTCGTTGCATCGGCGCAAGACTTGGAACCGGAGCCTCGAAGCCAGGCCGAAGTCATGCGCCAAGAGGAACTGGACAACCGGCGATCCAAACGGGAAGGTCTGCGTGTCCCCCGCAGCGACTGGAAGGAACATGAAAACCTCCCCCCTCCGGCCCATGAAATGGATTGGGAAACGGAAGAGGGCGCCCTATGAAAAAATGCAACCCGAAAAGATCTAATCGCCGGGCCCTGGTGGCCAAAAGGTGGGTGGGGCTTTTCAAACCCGCCAACCTTCTTTTCGGTACCTTGGCGTTCATCGGCCTTGTGTTTGGATGCATCTTTTTTAAGCAAAGAACACGTGGATTCAGGATAAATACAAGGTTGCGAACATGAGTTTGTGGTTCGATTTTCTTCTCGACATACTAACGGATTTCCTTCCCTTCCCGGGATCAAGTGAGAAGGAAAATGAAGGGATTCGAAATTTGATCAAATGGAGAAACGGGGAACTGTCCAAGCAGGATGAGACGCAGATCGCATCGGATCGGAATTATCTCCTGATTGCCTCCGCCGACTCCCTGTACCTGATCCATCGACACAAGAGATGGAAAGGCAAACTGGATCCATATGCCGAATCTCTGTTCAAACAACGGGGTGCCAAAGCATTCCGGCGGATGCACAAACATCTGGGCAAACATGAGTAAAGAACCCTCCCCTATGTGGTAATCCTTGGGTTGCTGCTGAAAGCAAAACCGTTTGGGGACGATATGGAATCATGAAGGGTGCGACTCCGTTGGGGGCGGCAAACGGGGTTGGAACCATTTCCCGGGGCGTTGCCGCCGGGCTGACGGGTGGGACCCCGAATGGCACGAACTGAAGGGTCGATTGAACGGACAGGCTCGGTCAAAACACTGAAACCACAGACCCCTGCGGGCTTGCCCCGCATGGTGAATCTTCTTCAAGACATCAACAAAAATCGTCTCTAAAGACCCTTAAGTTGCCATTCGGGTGAGACCCCGTTGGGGTTCATCCGGAGTGGGATCCCATTCCTGAATTTGCATCCCAACGGGATGCCACTCCTCACGGAAGCCACCTCCATGTCATTTCCCCAACGGTTTGAATTCTTTCAACGCGAAAGATCCTGACTCAATAAAACACCCACCCGAATCCTCTTGCGATTGTTCACGCTTTTGTTTAAACTTTCCTTTTAAACGTAAATGCAAAATCCGTGTCCATCCGTGTCCATCAGCCTCCGGCCCTGAGGGGCCTACTTCCCGAAGGTGGTTGAAAACAACAATTTACCCAAAGAGAACCCATGACTATCGGCAAAACCATCGGTCTCGTCTTATGCATACTGCTGGCCCTTTACACGGGAAACAAGCTTCGCAAGATGTTCGCCATCCGTGGCTGGGTTCCCGGTGCTAAAGTTGAGATGAAGGTCATTCAACTTGATCTTCTGAAGATGAAATCAATCACGCATGTTTTTTTCGCATTTTTCATCTCCGGTTGCGGGGAATTTTCAAATGTTGGCGGCATCGGCAGCGATTATCCCGCGAAGGATCACGATCCGAAATTGACGGAAATCGCGGAAAAGGCAGGTCCGATTTTTGATGCGATTGAAGCGTATGCAGAGGAACATGCGAACCACCCGCCTTCTTTGGGCAATATTCAAGATGCACTACCTGCGGACGGGATTGAAAAAACGCCCAATGGAGGGGTCCATGGATTTCGAGGCTGGATGTATTTCTGGGAACCCGATGGGTATCGTCTCGTCTACCGCTTGGGCTGGGATCCTCACCTCGTCTATGATTCCCGTGATGACACGTGGACTTTTGAGCCCGGGGATGGCTCTCCGGAAACAACGATTGTTCTCGAACCGCGTAAACGCGGTTCGCTCAAGGATGAAGACTAAATTTGGCCTATTGTTTGGACCTGTTGGCGTATTTCAATAATTCTTTGGCCTGAATTTGATCACCGGGAACAAGTCGATAGTGTTTTTCTTCCACGATTTTGATTTCCGATCCTTCCAAGGTCAGCTCGAAAAGAACGATCACATTCGAATCCAGAAACTGCGCCGAAATGGCCCTGCAGATCAGATCTGGGAATTTTTCACGACAACATGCCAAGTCCTGTTTGGTTTGCACCATGGACAACTGGTCCGTTCCTCCTTTTGCTTGCACGGGCAGCACATAATGACAACCTCGCTTGTCTACCCCAATATAAATTTCGTCGATTTCCACTTGGCCCACGCTTTTGACAGTTGTCCTCAAATGATTTTGCAATGAATATGTCGCCAAACCCAAGAAAATATCCAAAAGCCGATTGTATCTCACTTTCGCCAAAAGCGCCTGTTCATCGGAGAAAGCATACATGGATACGATCTCAGGGGTTGCGTCGGGTATTTTGACTTCAGCAAGTCTTTTATTGGGCACAATATGACTTTCGGCAACCAGGCGAAAAGCGTACATGGACTTACCCTGGCCTTCAATTACCCATTCCTTGTCAGGAGGCTCCGTATTCAAAATATTTTCAGGTAATTTATTACGGTATCGGAACGAGTAGATCACATCCCCCAGATTTTTCGGGAGGTGAATACCAAGGGCGGTGGAGGCGGTAATCAGGTCATCCCGCTCAAAAACGATTTCCTCTGCACCCTTGGTGTATTTTGAAAAAAATATTCGTTCCATGATGGCCGAATATCGATTGGCGGATTTGTTTTTGGCACTCATAATCAAATTTTTCCGGTCACCAGGCGTTCCTGTTCGATTTCAGCTTGTTTGCGTTTGCGTGACCCGCTTTTCCGATTTCTTGGCTGTATGGGGACCTGTACATCCCAGTATTTTGCGGCACGAGTCATGTCCATGTCAAGCAAAGCTGGATCACCAAGTTCGAGCATGCTTTCCGATTTTTCAGGCTGAACACCCATTGCCTGCATTATTACACCCCCAACGGCTCGTGCCAAAGGCGGGGGGACGGAATTTCCAATTTGTCTGGCGCCGTGCCATTTCGTCACGTGAAAACGAAACCAATCTGGATATCCATGTAACCGGGCCATTTCGCGAACCGTGATGCATCGTGGTTTTTGGTAATGGATCGGCCTAGGACTTGTAAAAGCCCCGCGGGAAGAATCCGTTCCCGCGCGCAAGGTGTTGCATTGGCCTTTGGGGTGCAACTTGAAGAATCTTGAGATCGGCTCGACCTCTCCGGGCGGGGTATTTTCGAATCTCCGGCGCGATATTTCCGTGTGCGAGGTGCGGGCGCTTGATGTCAAAACCGCTGGATTCCATACCCTTGGCGATCCGTAATGCCAACAATTCCGGGTCAAACAGCGCATTTCCTGTGCAAATTCGCTTTGTGATTCCCAAGGAGATACTTGAACTGAATCACATTGGGAGAGGTCTTCGAAATTTTCACAGTCAGGTAAATCCCCCAAGGCTTCTTCACATGTTGGGATAGGCCGGGTTTCATCGGAGGCAAACAGGTCTCCGTAATTTCCCGTAAAAGCCGTGGGATATTCAGGGAGGGGCAATCCGGTTTTCGCACCGATTAGAAATAGACGCTCCCGGTGTTGTGGCACGCCATAATGCTTGGCATTCAATACCTTCCAAGGATTCAGCACTTGATATCCCTGCCTGCGAAACGCTTCGATCAAGTGATTTAAAAATGTACGGTGCTTGCCAATGGTCAAGCCTTTCACATTTTCAAAAACAAAATATTTGGCATCCAATTCCACCACAAGCCGAACAAATTGCCCCACCAGTCGGTTCCGCGGATCGTCCAGCATTCTCTGCCCTATCAGGGAAAAGCCTTGGCAAGGCGCACCGCCAAAAACCACATCAACAGGACGGGAGGAGACCGATCCACCCACTTCGGACAGAATTTGCGCCCCTCTCAAACCGACTACCGAGCGAGCCAAAGTGGTGGTTTTGGGGAAATTAAATTGATGGGTGGCGGCATGGATGGGATCAATTTCTACGGCAGCAATCACGTCAAACCCCGCTTGCTCAAATCCTAGAGACATCCCTCCGGCTCCGGCAAATAAGTCCACGGCAATGGGTTTGGCTTTCTTCATGGGGAAACCATACCATATTTACCCATGATGTGAAGTTTCATATCCATTATTCATTCACCCGCCCGTTCACCCAAGCCGGACGGTGCAGGGTGGGTTCGCATTCTTTGCCGCCTCCTTGGTGTAGCCGCTCCACGCATTCGTAGCCTTGGGCGAAGCTGTGGTCTTGATTGGAGACCTCGTACTTCCAGGCCCCGAAGCGTCCGCGGCTGTAGATGTCCTTTTTCTCGAAGGCGCGGAGGACCGGGTCCACCACTTGATCACGTCCCAGAAACGGGGTGGGATATCCTTTGGGCAGCCGGCGATGGGTGGTGCCGATCACGGCCCCGGTGTCGGGGATCAGACCGTCTTCGGTCAAGGCGCGCAGGGTGTCCGCCACCAGGGTTTCTTTTTCCACGGGTTTGTGGGGGCTTTCCGAAATTTCGGCCATGAGCGACCATTGTTCTCCGGGTCGGGGGACGTTGTTGGGACTGTAATGGCTGAATTGGGTGACCCGATAGTAGGGGCTGTGGGCCTCGGGAAAATACATCCAGCATTTGCCGGACAGTTCCGACGGGGCCTGTCCCCATAATCCCACCCCCACGATGTGGGTGGCGGAAGAGACAAGTTGTCCGGCGGTTTCCGACGGTGCCACGCCGGGGCAGAGGCGGATGAGATCGTCGAGCGGCAACGTGGACAGCAGTTCCTGGTACCGCACCCGCAGCCCGCTTCGGGTTTCCACGATTTTCTCCACGGGATCGATGCGCACCACGGGATCGCCATAATGACAGCGTTCGGCGGGCAGCTTGGCGGCCACCGCTTTCCACACCGCCCCGGTGCCGCCGTGACGCGGAAAACGAAAGGTGGCGTTGGGTCCCCAGCTTTTGTGATCCTCCCCGCTGCGAATGGACCGCATCACTTGCGCCATCTCCGGCACCGCCACCCGCTCGCCAATCCAATGATGGTCCATCCGTTCCAAAGGACAGGCCCACACCTTGAAATTATAGGGGTTCATAAACAATTCCGCGATCCCCTCGCCGAAAACCGACAGCACCCACTCGCCGAAATTTCGGGGCCTGTCCCCGATTGACCCGACATATTTTTCGGGGCCTGTCCCCGTTTGACCCGACATATTTTTCGGGGCCTGTCCCCGTTTTACGCCCTGAAGTTTGACGGGGCCTGTCCCCGTTTTTTTTCCCGGATTTTGACGGGGCCTGTCCCCGTTCGCGGCTTGCAGGCCGGCGAGGCAGCGGTCGCGGTCGGCGGGGTCGAGGCGGTGGAGGTTGAGCTGGAAGGGATAGGGGACCCAACGGTTTTTGAAGCGGATCCAGCTTTCGCGCTGGTGTTCGATCCATCCGTCGGGACCGAGGGCGAGGTCCATGTGGCGGTCGAAGGTCTTGTAGTGGGAAAACTGGACGTGTCCGCCGAGGTCCCAAGTGAAGCCGTGTTCGTCCACAAAGGAGGAGGCGAGGCCGCCGGGGGTGTCGGCGGCTTCGAGAAGTTGCCAGTCCATGCCGTGCTCCCCGGCCCGGGTGGCGGCGCCGAGTCCCGTGGGGCCGCCACCAATGATGAGGAGCCGGGTGCGGATCATGGCTCAGGCCTGCAATTGACCCACCAGCAGCACCGGAACCGAGGCCAGGGCGTCCGCCAGCGCTTCGGGGTCTTTGCCGCCGGCCTGGGCGCGGTCGGCTTTTCCGCCCCCGCCGCCGCCGCACATTTTGGCGATGGGGCCCACCAATTTGCCGGCATGGGCGCCCCGGGCCTGACATTCTTCGGCCACGGACACGTTGAAAACGACCTTTCCGTCGGAAATCCCGGCGAGCACAATCACGGCGGGGTCGATTTTCGGACGCAATCCGTCCATCGCTTCCCGAAGTCCGTCGGCATCCACGCCTTCCAAGCGGGCGGCGAGCAATTTGACCCCCTGGATGTCCTGCACACCCGCAATCAGATCGGAAGCCATGTCCCGCGCGGAGGCGGCTTTGAGTTCTTTGAGTTCTTTTTCGACTTCCCGCAGCTTGTGCAAAACCGACTGCAGGCGAATGGGCGCCTCCTCGGGTTTCACGCTGAGTTCGCCGGCAACGCGGTGCAGCAGTTCGTGCTCGCGGGCGGTGTATTCGCGGGCGCTGTGGGCGCACACGGCTTCAATCCGCCGCACCCCGGCGGAAATGCTGCTTTCCGCGACCAGGCGGATTTGTCCGATTTCCCCCACGCGCCGCACGTGGGTGCCGCCGCAAAGTTCTTTGCTCCAGCCCCCGATATCGACGACCCGGACGACGTTGCCGTATTTTTCTCCGAACACCGCCACCACGTCCTCGGGTTTTTCGTCGAACGCCACTTCGTAATCGACCACGGATTCATCGTCGTAGAGGCGGTCGTTTACGAGTTGCTCGATCTCGCGGAGTTCTTCGGCGGTGAGGGCCTGGAAGTGGTTGAAATCGAAGCGCAGACGGTCGGGGCTCACAAAAGATCCGGCCTGGCGCACATGATCGCCAAGCTTTTCGCGCAGGGCCCAGTTGAGAATGTGGGTGGCGGAATGGTGGCGCTGAATCTTCCGCCGACGGGGCACGTCCAAGGTCAAGAGTACCTCCTCGCCTTCGGCAAAGGCGGCGTCGCCCGCCAACAGATGCAAATAACGTCCGGCGTCGTCTTTGACGGTATCGAGGATTTTCGCGCCGCGATCCCCGGCGGACACCGTGCCCTGATCCCCGATTTGTCCGCCCATCTCGGCATAAAACGGGGTGGAATCGGTGACCAGATAGCGGCGGTCGCCGGATTCGACCACGGCCACCACCTTGGCGGCGTGGTTTTCCCACGTGACCGGATCGAAGCCGACGAAACGGGTGGCTTCCCCGTCCCCGCTGTCGGCCACTTTAATGACGCTCTTTTTCTGGGCATCGCGCGCCCGCTGACGCTGGGCCTGCATGGCGGCTTCAAAGCCCTCGAAATCCACTTCCAGTCCCCGCTCGCGGGCGAGGATTTCGGTGAGATCGAGGGGGAAGCCGTAGGTGTCGTAGAGCGTGAAGGCATCCTTGCCGGAAATGCGCCCATCGGCTTGATCGGCGATAGAGGCAAAAAGATTGATGCCGCGATCGATGGTGCGGTCGAAAGCGGATTCCTCGGCGCGGAGGACTTTGCGCACCACATCGGCCTGTTCGCGGAGTTCGGGGAAAACGGGACCGAGGTTTTCGATGACCGGTTCGGCCAGGGCGGTGAAAAAGCCGGGTTCGAGGTTCAGACGGCGTCCGTACATGACCGCGCGACGCAGAATGCGGCGCAGCACGTAGTTGCGTCCTTCGTTGCCGGGCAGAATCCCGTCGGCCACCGCCAGGCAGAGGGTGCGGATATGATCGCCCAATACCCGGAAGCAAATGTCGCGGGCTTCGTCGTCGGTGGGATTGCGGGCGTCGACGGGCAAGGTGGCGCCGTATTGCAGGCCGCACATGCCGGAAATCGTATCGAAAATGCCTTTGAAGAGGTCGGCGTTGTAGTTGCTGGGGGCGCGGGTGAAGTCGGTAAAGCCTTTGGTGGTGGCCAAAATGCCGGCCACGCGCTCGAAACCCATGCCGGTGTCCACGTGACGCGCGGAAAGGGGCTGAAAACCGCCGTCCTCGTTTGCGTTGTATTGGATAAACACCAAGTTCCAAATCTCAATGCACCAGGGGTTGTCGGCATTGACGAGTTTGCCGCCGCTGTCGCCTGCCGGGGTCAGGTCCATGTGGATTTCGGAACAGGGTCCGCAAGGTCCGGTGTCTCCCATCATCCAGAAATTGTCCTTTTTGTTGCCGCGCACGATACGTTCGGCGGGGTCCAGGCCCTCGCGCTCGAAAATGGCCTTCCAGTAATCGTAGGCCTCCTGGTCGAATTCGGCGGGATCGCCCTCGTCGGGTTGATAGACGCTGGCGTAGAGGCGTTCCTTGGGAAAACCCCAGACCTTGGTCAGCAGTTCCCAGGCCCATTCGATGGCCTCTTCTTTGAAATAATCGCCAAAGGACCAATTGCCGAGCATTTCGAAAAAGGTCTGGTGATAGGTATCGTACCCGACGTCATCGAGATCGTTGTGCTTGCCGCCAGCGCGGATGCACTTCTGGGTGTCGGCCACCCGGGAATGGGGGGCGTCGCGGTCCCCGAGGAAATAGGGCACGAAGGGGTTCATGCCCGCGTTGGTGAACAGCAGGTTCGGCGAGGAGGGCAACAGCGAGGCCGAGGGCACGATGTGGTGGCCCTTGGAGGTGAAAAAATCGAGAAAACTTTGGCGTACGTCGGAAGAGGTCATCATGTCATTTGTCCGGTAAAGGTGAACGGGGGGCATTTCCCTAATGGATTCAGAGGGGAATTGTCAATCTTGGGTGTGAAATGTTTGACGAATTTTGGGGCTGACAATTCCCAAACGAGCGTGTACATTTCATCTTCCATGCAAAATTCGTCACATTTTTCATCTCAATACCCCGGAAGGCCCTGGTTATGAACCAACGGGTGTTTTTGGTCGGCGCCCCCCGTTCGGGAAGCGGGGCGATGCTGGATTTGATCACCGGACAGCCGGATTTCGCCTGGGTTTCCAACAAAGTGAACGCCGCCCCGGAAAAATTGGCGTTGTCGGCGAAAAACCGGCAATACGACTGGCCGCTTCTGGGCGAATACTGGTTTGAACGACGCTATTACGTCAAGCGCCTCCCCCACCCCGCCGAGGACACGGACTTCTGGGAACATTACCTGCCCAAGTTCAATGTGGACCCCAAGTCCCCCCGGATTCCCGGACCGGACGATGTCAGTGACGAAGAAGCCAAACGCTGTCTGGATGCGGTGAACGAAATCCAGATTCAACAAAACAAAGATTTTTTCGTGGCCCAGTACAATGAATGGCCGCGGGTGGAGATGTTGCGCAAGGTTTTCCCCGAGGCCAAATTCATCCAACTTCAGCGCGATCCGCGCTCGGTGGCCTTTCGCTTGGCCAAATCCTGGGAAAAAGAAAAATCCGAAACCACGCTTTGGACGGAACGGGAAGCGTGGAAAGAGATCATGCCGGAGTCTTTGCGGGCGCGGTTCGATGATTTGGCGGATACGCCCCTCAATTTCGCCGGCGTGATGGTGCGCTGGTGGCACGAACGCTACAAACAGGAATTTCAGGGAATCCCCGACGAAGATTGGCTTTCCCTGGCCTACGCCGATTTGCTGTCCCATCCCCAAAAAACCGTGGCCCGGGCTCTGAAATTTTTGGGCATGAAAACCTCCCCGCGCATAAAACGCTACGTCAAATACCACCAAATCCAGGACAAAAACCAACGCCTGCGCAAAGATTTGACCGACGACGTGGCCGCGCAACTCGAGCGGGCTGTGAAAAAAGTGCCGCAGCAGGATTCATGACGCGGATTTTATCGGCAACCAAAAAGGGAAGTGATACCAACGGATGGCTGCGCCGGACAACGGATAAGAGATGGTCGAACATCGAACGTCCAACATCGAACGTTGAAGTGAGGGGAGAAGGGGGACAGGAGCGCCGATCTCCGCATCGGCTGGGGCGGAGGGGGCTTTCGAGTGCGGAGTGTCGAATGCGGAGTGCGGAGTGGGGTCGAACATCGAACTTCCAACATCGAACGTTGAAGGGAGGGACAGGCAACCCCGACACCTTTCCCTCTGCGCCCTCTGCGCCCTCTGCGCTCTCCTGTTCAAAATACATGCTGGATGGAAAACCGGAGGAACAGAAGAAAATTTTGGACTGAAAATCTGCTTTCCGACACCCGGAAAGCACTGGAAAAATTCTTCCGATGCTCGGAAACCGCTTGATCCTTTGAGGTCCGGACCCCAACGGGGTCCCACCCGTCAGCCCGGCGGCAACGCCCCGGGAAATGGAACCCACCCTCCTTTGCCGACCCCAACGGGGTCGTACTCCTCCCCTTCAGGCATAAGTTTCCCTCCTTTCCCCTTTGAACCCTCCGCATCCATCCTGTTTGAAATTTCCGGAATATAAGCTTGTGCATTCTTTTCAATCCGCCTACCATTTCGCCATGATCAATTTATTTTCAGATTTTTTCTGATTGGGTTATGATCGTAAATTTCAACATGTAGGTTTTTATGTTTTTACTTTATCTAGCAGCATTTGTTTTGAGTTTTGCATTCATAATTTGCATTCATAAAAAGTACGCAAACAATAAATATCACGACTTCCTCTTGGCCTTAATTTTATTTTCATGTTTTTCTTATTTGTTTATGATGAACTATTTTATGACTAATTTTGGCGAAACCATTTCAAAGAACAGACAGTCAAGGCTATTGGCTGAAATTTTCGAAATGTTGGATGTTAGTGAAGAAAGTAATTGCGATATTTTGAAATATCAAGTGAATCATATCGGAAAGAAAATAAATTATGTTTTACATGACGATGAAAAATTGGTTGAATTATACAATTGGCTATATGATCAGACGGCGTCCGATAAGTTGCTCAATGAGGGCCTGCAGGAGTAACAGTTTTTCTTAGATGTCGAAGACTCGCCCTGGAGAAAATTCGACGAAGCTCGGGACAAAGCTTGAGACAAAGGCAAATGCCCCCCCTTCGCCCCTGCCGATGCGGAGATCGGCGCTCCCGTAACGTTCCGCATCGGCCCGGAGATTACGCCGTAGGCTTTCGGTGAGACGTCAGAGGCAAGGCGGTAGCTCGTGGAACTCGCTACACGCACTCCAGGGACGCTCCGCGTCGATCCATCCGTGACCACGGGGGGAGTTTCAAACCAACGGCGCCAAGAGGGGAAACCCACCACCAACAGACCCAAAAGACGCCCCATCGTACAAAGTCGGTATGCGCGAAGCGCCCTGGAGTGCGTGTAGCGAGTTCCACGAGCTACCGCCCTTGTCCGGTTGCTCCCGTAACATTCCACATCGCCCCGGAGATTTCCGGGCGGAAGACGTTGAGCTTTTGACTTTCCCGGCGGACCCGCTATAAGCGACCGCATGACAACAACTCCCGAACACATGACCGTGGACGTGGGCGCGGAGGGGATCGACACCGCCGCCCTGGTCGCGGAAATCCGCGCCGAAGTCTCCCGCAAACGCAGGGAAGGCGTGTACACCGATGCCCGCATTGCCCGCGCCGAACGCCACAACCTGATGTATATGGCCGACAGCGAGGAACTGTTGCGCTTTTATCTCAACTGCCTCCGGGATAGCGTGAACGTGGACATCAATGATTTCGAGATCGAAGACCGCCGTCCGGGCTTCAAGGGCAAGGCGTTGGTGAAAATCAAGGCCGTGATCTGGAAGTTCCTGAAGTTCTACACCTTCCGGCTGTGGCATCAGCAAAACCAAATCAATGCCCTCATGGTCACGGCGGTGGAAAGCAGTTTCCAGCAGTACGAAAAGAAAATCGCCACCCTGGAGGCCCGCATTGCCGCTCTCGAAGGCCGCTCGCAAGGGGGCGATCCGAAAGGGGACGACTCGCAAACGGACAAGAAGGAATCCGCCGCATGAAGCTGGCCTTTGTCACACCACGGTATTCCCCCGGCGGGGTGGTCGGCGGCGCCGAAACCCTGATCCGAAAGCTTGCGGTCCACGCCGCCGCCGCGGGCCACGAGGTCCACCTGCTCACCACCTGCGCCCTGGACCATTTTTCCTGGGCCAACGCCCGTCCGGCGGGCGAGGAAAAGGCGGAAGGCATGACGGTTCACTTTTTCCCCGTGAACGAAGACCGCGACGTGAACACCTTCCTGCGGGTACAGGGAAAAATCGACAAAAACCAAAAGGTCTCCCGCGAAGAGCAGGAACAATGGGCCGCCAGCAGCGTCTGCTCCCGCGATTTGGTGAATTGGCTGCGGCGCGAGGGCCAGGGCTTTGACGCGATCATGGTGGGTCCCTACCTGTTCGGCATCACCGTGCAGGTGGCCCGCATTTTGCCCGAGCGCGTGTGGCTGATTCCCTGCCTGCACGACGAATCCTTTGCCCGGTTGGACATCATTGCGGACATGTTCCGTTCCGTGCGCGGGCATTTGTTCAACGCGCCCCCCGAACGCGCCCTCGCCCACCGCCTCTATGGCCTGCCCGCCGACAGCGGCCACGTGGTGGGCATGGGCATGGAACCCTTCGAAGCCGATCCCGAAGCCTTCGCAAAACGTCACGGCATCAACCGTCCCTACCTGCTCTATTGCGGACGCCGCGAAGCCGGAAAAAACACCCCGATGTTGCTCGATTATGTGGACGCCTACCGAAAGCGCCGCCAAAGCGACATCCCCCTGGTGCTCACCGGCAGCGGAGAATACACCCCGCCCGAAACCCTGCGCCACGATATTCTCGACTTCGGCTTTGTCAGCGAAACGGAAAAACGCGAAGCCATGGCCGGCGCCGTCGCCTTCATCCATCCCTCCACCAACGAAAGTTTCGGCATCGTCCTCCTCGAAGCCTGGCTGGCAGGAACCCCCGCCCTTGTACACGCCAAGTCCGACGTGCTCCGCTGGCAGTGCGAAAACGCCAACGCCGGCCTCTGGTTTGCATATTATCCCGAGTTCGAGGCCATGCTCGACGTCCTCATCAACCAGCCCGATCTCCGCAAACGCCTCGGCGAAAACGGACGCCGGCACGTGCAAAGCACCTTTACCTGGGAGGCGGTGGGACAACGCCTCTTTTCCGCGCTCGCCACCACCCAGGCTTCATCGCCTCCCGCTCCCGAAACCCAACCCCCGCTTTCCCCATGACCTTGCGACAAACTCCCGAAGCCATTGACTGGCACGCCCTCCGAGAACTCCGCGACCTTTTTCTCGCCGCCGAACCCGTGGAGCGGCCCTACTGGGTTTCCCGCGATCAGCTCGACGCCTACGACCGCACCCTCGGCGAACGCATCGGATGGAAATGGGATGCCGTCCTCACCGAACTCAAAGCCCGCAACTGGTCCCCGCCCTCGCGGAAACTCACCGACTTCGGATGCGGCACCGGCATCGCCGTGCGCCGTGTGCTGCATGCGTTTCCCGGCGCCTTCGACGAAGTGATCCTCCACGACCATTCCGCCATCGCCATGGGTTTTGCCCGGGAGCGCATCCAGGCCGAACATCCCGGCACCCCGATCCGGCTCGGGGAAAACGAAATCCCCGCCGAAGGCGTCGTGCTCATCAGTCACATCCTCAACGAACTGCCTCCCGAAAAACTGGCCGAACTCCCCGAAGTCCTCGCCAAGGCCGACGCCCTCCTCTGGGTCGAACCCGGCACCATGGCATGCAGCCGTGCCCTCATCGCCGCCCGGGAAAAGCTCCGCGCAACCCACACCCTGGTCGCCCCCTGCCCCCACCAAGGCGCCTGCGGACTCCTGCTGGAGGAAAATGCCGCCCACTGGTGTCATCATTTCGCCCCCGCCCCCGCACACGCCCACCAGGATCCTTTCTGGGGACATTTCCGACGCGAAATGAACCTCGAAATCGGCCCCGTCGCCTACAGTTTTCTCGTCACCGACAAAACCGCCAAACCGGATGCCGGCCTGTCCCACCTCATCGGCAAACCCCTCCGCGTTCCCAAATACCTCCGCGTCCTCAGTTGTCAGGAAAGCGACATTGCCGAACTCGTCGCCAGCCGCAGATCCGGTTCCGTGTACCGCGACCTCAAAGGCCCCGCCTCCCCCGCCCTCTACAAATTCGAACGCCGCAAAAACCGGATTGTCGGCGGCGAGTGGGTGGGGAATGGGGAGTGACGGGTGACGAGTGCGGAGTGCGGAGTGCGGAGTGCGGAGTGCGGCGCAGCCGCTTTGGAGTGCGTGTAGCGAGTGCAACGAAGCTACCGCTTTTCAACGCTCATTTCCAACGATGAGCGCTGTTGTGGGCGCAAAGGTGGTAAAGCGGTAGCTTCGCGGTGCTCGCTACACGCACTCCAAAGACGCTTCGCGTCGAGGAAATATTCGAACAAGAAGCCCTCCGACGGGTCCCACGGGTCAGACGGGTCCGACAAAACAAGAATTTTTAATTCCCTGTTCGATCCCCCCTTCGCCCCTGCCGATGCGGAGATCGGCGCTCCTGTCCCCGTGGCCCCGCAAAACCCGAGATCAGTGGAAATCAGTGCATCAGCGGTTGAATTCCCAAAAAGTTTTTCGAACGGTATCCAATTCAGAAATCTCCTTTTCATTCGATAGGAATTCTGTATGGATGTCATATGTCCTTCACCGCACTCCTCGTCACCGAAACCGCCCCGAAACAGTTCACCCACGCGCTCGCGCGGCGCGAAATCTCCGACCTGCCGGAACACGATACCCTCATCCGGGTACAATGGTCTTCACTGAACTATAAAGACGCGCTCAGTTTTTCAGGAAACAAGGGCATCACCCGCAACTACCCCCACACGCCCGGCGTGGATGCGGCCGGCGTGATCGAAGATTCACCGGCCTTCGAAAAAGGCGCCGAAGTGATCGTGGTCGGCTTTGATCTCGGCATGAACACCCCCGGCGGACTCGCGGAGTACATCCGGGTTCCCTCGGAATGGGTCATCCCCAAACCGCAGGGACTGTCCCTCCGGGAATGCATGATTCTCGGCACCGCCGGATTCACCGCCGCACAATGCCTGTATCGGCTTCAACAGAACGGGCTGCGCCCAGAATCAGGACAGGTGGTGGTCACCGGTGCCACCGGCGGCGTGGGCAGCGTGGCCATCGCCCTGCTGTCCAAGGCCGGATTCAACGTCGTCGCCTCCAGCCGCAATCCGGAACAGGCCACATGGCTGCTCGACGTGGGCGCCATCCGCATTGTCGACGCGGACGAGTTGACCGAAGACGCCGGCAAGCCCCTGCTCAAAGGACGCTGGGCGGGCGCCGTGGAAACCGTGGGCGGAAAAACCCTGGAAGTGCTGACCCGCTCCATGCAACACCGGGGCATTATCACCTGCTGCGGCATGATCACCGGCAGCGAACTTCACACCAACGTCTTTCCCTTCATTCTTCGGGGCCTGTCCCTCATTGGCATCGACAGCGCCGAATGTCCCATGCCCATGAAAAAAGAGATCTGGCACAAACTGTCCACCGACTGGAAACCCGACGTTCTGGATCTGATCGCGCTGGAAATCCCCCTCTCCGATGCCGCCGACGCCCTCGGAAACATGATCCGCGGACACACCCGCGGCCGCACCGTGGTGCGGATTGCGTAGCCTTTCCGCTTGCGTCCCCACCCCGGAACAGCGTACACTGCCGTCAAATCGCCACCACACGCAAAACACAAAGAGAAAAACAATGGACCTGGTACAACTCATTTATGTCAGCAGACTCAGCCCCGACTGCGACGCGGAATCCCTCAAAGAGATCCTCGACTCCTCCCGGAAAAACAACCGCAAAATGGGCATTACCGGCATCCTCTGCCGAGACAAACGCTTTTTTCTTCAATGCCTGGAAGGCTCCCGCGCCGCCGTCAACGAACTGTATGCCACCATTATCGGCGACAAGCGCCACAGCGATGTGATCATCCTCTGTTATCGGGAAATCGTCCGCCGGGAATTCGGGGCCTGGAGCATGGCCTTCGTCTCCGCCAAAAAGGTGGACAAAGTGTTGACCCTGCAATACTCCAGCTCCACCGAACTGGACCCCTACGCCATGCCCGGACAAGCCTCCCATGACTTTCTCGTGGACCTCGCGAACACCTGGAAAGGCGACCTTGAGGGGTAGCCGTCCAGATGGCGATGGGCTTCGGAGTCGGACTCGTCAGACCCGTGGGACCCGTCGGAGAGATGTGGCTTCTGTATCCGTCCGTCTGACGAGTCGGACGGGTCGGACGAGTCCGACAAAACCGCATCAACCTTCATGATATTTTATGCCCCGTAGGGGCAAAAGTGGTAGAAATTGATGAAACCCCATGTGATCATTCTCATCTTTCTTTTGGGCTCCGGCTGTAGATCCATTGGAAATTTCCGGCATGCGTCGAGCACGACTCCGCCGCAAATACGGTTCAGCGAACAAAGAGTAGCACTGCATTTGGATGAAGGGCAAAGAAAGGTCTCGCCCGTAAAACAAATCATCGTTTTGCATTCGGAAAATTTGCAGACTTATTTTCCGGAGCAGCAGTTCATCCAACTCGTATCCAGCACGGATTTTCCACATTATGCATCCGTCTCGGTCCTGGTCGTCGAAAAAACCCACTTGTTCACCCTCCTACGAAATGACGACCAGGTCGCTTCATTTCTGCATGCGCAAATGCCCGCGCCGACGCAGGCGGATCAAGTCCGCGATTTTCTTGAACTCTTTGCGGAATTACGGGGCTATGAAATCGTTGCGGAGAAACCCGAGGCCCAGGATACGCGCATCGGCGAAGGCCGCAGAGCCGTTCCGGATGCCGGGCGTTTTGATCTGGAAATTGGAGAAGACCCCCATGTCTGGCAAATCAAGGCATCCTTGCGTACGGATCCCACCTACTCCGGAAGCATCTACCGATATACTTTTTCCCTTCCCCGCACGGACCGACGCAATTTGCGTGTGAATCGAGGAGAATTGCAGTTTATTGAACATCTCATTCGATGACATGCCCCCTTCGCCCCAGCCGATGCGGAGATCGGCGCTCCTGTCCCCCTTCGCCCGCGAAGAACACACAACCCAAGATCAGTGAAAATCAGTGTGCTCAGTGGTTTATTTCTTTTGTCCTGCGGATGCTTCGCCGATCTGCAGATAAACCCTCCCAAAATCCGTGTAAATCCGTGCCCATCCGTGGTTCCCAACCCTCAAAACCCAAGCCACATCCCAAGATCAGTGTCCATTCACGTTTTCCGACGTTCGGAAGGGTTACAAAAAAGGCTTCCGAGCGTCGGAAAGCTTTTCCAAGGGATACACCACCACGTTCAGGGAGCGTGAGAAGAGCCGACTTGGATGCGCCTCCCCGATCGGCAGTCCGTCCAGCAAGGTATTTTCTTGGATTTCCACTTCCGCGCTTTGCAACGGCCAAGGGGTATGATGGATCTCGCCCCGGTACACCGCTCCTCTGCGACTCTGGCAGTAGAGCGCATATCTCGAGGTGGCCCACTCCTCGAACTCTCCCTGCGGAAGGATCTCGGATTTTGCCGGACGATAAGACGCCTCAAAGCGTAGGTCTCCACGGGAATGCCAATACCGCACCCACTCTCCTTCGCGATGGGTTTCAACTTCCGCCTTGAAATAGGGCAGATGAAAAAAGGTCCGCGCCCCCCACACCGCCATGCGTTTGTTGACATCCAGACTGAAGAACCAGACCCCGGCCTTTTCGCCGTCCGTCACATAAGTGCGCAGATTGATTTCCGGAAAGTCACAGAATACCGGCGGAGCCGGACATCCCCGAAAGGTCACCCCTTTCATGTCGAAAGGCACAATGCCCAACCAAGCCTTGCCGTCATGGGTGTCCACCTGAAGTCCCTCCGGCAACGCCTTCTGCACCCAATCCGGGTCAACCGCCCAATGTAGAAACAGCAGATCATTCCATTGTTGACGCAGGAGCCAGGGACGATCCGGCAGTGGCCAGGGCCGATGATCGGTTCGGGCTAGCTCGGGTGCGGGAAAGGACGGGGGTTTGGGGTTCATCTCTTCTTGTTCTGCTTCCGAGCTTTGCTCGCCTGCTTTCGCTTGGCTTTCTTCTTCTTCCGCTCTTTCTTGATACTGGGGGCCGGGGAGGGAGGGCCGGATTTGTGCATTGCATTCATTTCCGATTCCGTGATCAGGTCCTCAATCTGTTCGTCCTCGTCGATAATGAAAACGGATTTTTCGCCTCGCCAGGTCGCGAAATACATGGGATCCCTGGTTTTGTCATTGATGACGCCCACCACTCTGCGAAATCGGGCTTTCACCACCATTCCGCGTGCGATCAATTGCTCATCGACAATCACCGTGGGACAGGATCCGCAAAACCACCCCCCGGGCACGAGCATCAGCCGCATTCCCGCCGAGGTGGCGTAAATGAATTCCGCGGTTTGCTCTTCCGTGCTTGCGCCGCAACAAGGGCAGACCGAAGGATCTTTCACTGCGGTAAGCGGATACCCGTTTTTCACTTCTCCGGTAAAGGTGGGTACACCGTTATACTCGGTCAAAGCCTTGCGGGTTTCCTCCTCCATGTGCGCGGGCATCATGTCAAAGTTAATCCGAACGTAGTTTCCGTCCCTCGTGAGCCAGGGAAATTCTTTGAAAGCGTCTTTTTCTTTGGTCATGATTATTTTTGATTCAAGGGTTTCAGTGCGATAAATCCGCCGGCAAAGGGCAGGGTTTGCGGCTGGGTTTTCATGTAAATGTGCCTTCTGCCATTCCGCCGCCTATTGCAAACGCTACGTGCAAGTGCAATGCAAAATGGGGTCGGTGTCATGGATTATGGCCTCTCAGGCTCACCCTCGAAGGCCCACGCGCCCACATCGACACGATCCGGGGGACGTTTCGCGCCGGTGAAATCCTCCTCCACGTCCCCCGGGGCTCCGGCGCCGATGGCCGAACTGCCCTCGCGCAATCGGTAATCGCCGTTTTCGGGATCCACGAACAAGGCATTCAGATCCGTGATCACCTTGCAGCCCGGTCCCATGAAGCGTGCTTCCACTTTGCGGGTGTATATATTGTTTTCAATCACGCCGGGCAGATCCTCGGATATCCGGTCGAGAATGTTGTTCCGAATGACGAGGCCTTGCGGCGAGCCGGGGCTGTTGCGGCGCTGTCCGAGAATGGCGGTGGACCAGGAGACGTCGGGGTTGGTGTTGACGAAGGTGTTGTGCAGAAATTGAATGTTCTTGAACTCCCTGCCGCCCACGGTGCCGGAGGTCCACATGCCGACACAAACGGTGGCGCGTCCCTGTCCGTCGATGAGGTTGTTGCGGAGGAGAATGTTTTCGGCGTTGCGGTTGATCGTGAGGCTGTTTTGCACATGGTTTCGCTCAAAAACGATGTCTGCGCAGCCCTCGTAAAAATTGACCGCCGAGGCGTGCATGCCGTAATGATCGAGGATGGCATTGTCCCGGAGCACTCCCTGTTTGGACTCGTAGTGTCGGATGCCGCTGCCGGAATTCTTGTTCAAACGATTGCGGCTGAGGCGGAAGTGGTTCACCCGGTTCACGTAGATGCCCACCGTCCAGCCGGGACAGTGATGGATGTTGCTGTCCTCCACCACAACGTGGTCGCAATGGTTCAAGCTGATGCCGGATTGGCCGCTGACAAATCGGACTTCGCAATCGGAAATGCGCACATGGCTCGACCGCGCCGCCCCGCGCCTGGTGGCCACGCCCCCGGCACCGCCGGCATACCGCTGAATGAGAAAACCCCGGATGTCGATGTGGGAAGCTCCGGGCGCAATCGAGAGGGCGGTCCGATGCACGGGGTAGCCGATATTGACCGGCTGACCCTCCTCCGGATATTCCGTCAGCAGATAAATCCGCGCACGGCCATCCTCGAGCGGCTCGACGCACCATTCCCCCGGACGTTCCATCAACCGGGGCGCGTTGTAGAGCGCGTACCGCGTTTCCGGGTATGTGCGCGGTTGAAAACGGGGCAGAACCAGTCCCTGCGTTTCGGGATCGTACGCCCTCACTCTTGCAAAATAGACGTGGTTGTTGCCGCCGTGAACCCCGATGAACATGCCGTCATAATGCGCCGGGTCCTCCTGAACGAAACGTTCCTCGTCCCGAACCACGGCGTTGTTCCCGTCGTGGACAATTGGATGCGGGGACTGGAAAAAATCCCCGGGCAAGTCCGGGTAAAAGGGATCGGACGGTTTCGGAAGCTGGGCGATGGGCAAGAGTCGCCGGTCGCCGTCGATCAGCAGGATCCGTTGCCAGGGGGCCTGCGCGATCGCACCCGCATCCCGGTGGGGCACGAAACGATCTTGGTTGAAATTGTCGGACAGATCCATATCGATCTCCGAAATCCTGATGTCCCGCCAGCGCGGATTTCCCTGTACCTCCGCCGCCGATGCCACCGGCCTCCATTCGGTGATCAAGGCCCCGCCGTCGAGAATGGCGCGACCTTCGCCAAAGGTTCCGGCGGTGTTGGCGTCAAATGTGATCGGCCGCCCTTCGACGCCGGATGCGGTGATTTCGATCTCGCCGAAATACGCGACGCCCCCCTTGAACAAGACGGTGTCGCCGGGGCCCAATTCCACGGCGGCGGGATGGTCCGTGGCGTTGCGGTCTCCGGGACTGTGTCGCCAGGCCGTCTCCGGCGTCAATCCGTCCGCCGTGTTGTCGCCTCCGGAAAAATCGACATGGTAGGTGATCCCCGCCGAAGCCATGGCCATCAGCAGGGAAGCGCAAAATGTGGCAATCGATTTCAATGTGGGTTTCAACAGGGTGTACTCAAGTTCATGTTACAATCTTTGGTTCCGACGTTCAACTCGTACGTTGCCGCCCTCGACATGGATGTCAAGGTCTTCCCCCAGCCAGCGGCAGCCCACGAGGCGAATCCAGGGCAGGGCGGGAGGAAGGCAGGGACGGAATTCGAGCCCTTTTTCCCGGTAGCGAACCCCGGCAAATCCATGCACAATGACTTGTAGCAGCCCCCCCAGACCTGTCGTAAAAATCGAGGTCTCATTGGCAGGCGACTCGGTGTTGATCAAATACGGTCCGCGAAAATGCGGCATCAGGTCCCCCAAAGCTTCCCAGGCGGCGTCCGCCCGACCGAGATGCGCATAGAGGATGCTGTCTATGGCCCGGGCCATCATAATGACCCCCGGTTCGTAACAGGCGCCGTAATAATCCACCAGGTTGGCGATTTCTTCATCGTCGAAGGGGTGTTCATAGGGCCAAACCATTAATTGGGCGTCGGCCTGCTTGATCACCGTGCCCTCCTTCCAATCGGCATGTTGCAACACCAGGCGACGCGACGCGTCATACGGAATGTGCAGGCCGGAAGCGATGGCCTCCCATTCCGGAGGCGGGGGAAGTCCGCGACGTTCCATGACCCGAATCGCGCAACGCAGGGTCCAAGCGGCGGCGGAAGCGGTCATGGCGTTGTCATCCACTTGCTTGGCATGTTCATCCGCGCCACAAAGGCCCCGGAAATGCCAGCGGCCATCCGCTTCGCGGCGGGCGGCGGCGGCAAACCATTCCGCCGAAGCAATGATGCAGTCGCCGGGCGGACCGAACCAGCCGTCCTCATCCCCTTCGGCCAACAGTTGCCGCCACTGGGCCATGGCCACGCAGGCATTGATATGGCGTTCGGCGCTGAATTCAGGGTCGAAGCATCCCTCGGACCCCTCGTCGGCGCTCATCCAAGGCCAGCGGGCGCCCGCCTCCCCGTGGGCGGCGGCGAGCGCCTTGGCTCCGGGAAGAAGCTTTTGACGGTAGGCGGGAATGCAGCGGGCGCGTTCGGGATCCAGCAGGGCCAGGGCGCCGTGCACCCACAAATCCGCGTCCCAAAACACATGACCATCCCAACCGTGCCCCGACAAACCGCAGGGGGCGATGCTGTGATCATGTCCCTCATGCAGTTGGGCATAGAGATGATACAAGCTCGCATTCAACAAGCGTTGCAGACGCGCATGAGGCACTTCGATCCGGTGACCCCATTGCGCTTCCCAGGCCTGGAGATGTTCCCGGCGGAGGGTCTCCAGGTCCGCGCTTGCCCGCCGGCAGGCCACGGCAACCGGGTCCTCCCCGTCGGCATCGGTGGCGAGACCGACGACTTTGAACACCCGGCATCGCCGTCCCGGACGCAGGGGCACGATCAATCTTCGGGCGGCCCGTCGTCCGTCACTGCGGTTCAGTATCCGGGCCTGGTCCGCGGTTTCGCCTTCCACCCAAAGGCGGCTGGCCATGACCAAGATGCGGCGCGCGGGGCCGACCAGCACTTCGAGGATCATCAGCCCGTCCTCATACAGAATGCGGTGGCCATGCACATCTTCCCCGAGGTGAAAGGCGTCCAACTCATCATCGAACTCCACGTTCCACCCTTGGAAACTCTCCACTTCGGCCGAAAGCACTCCCGTGAGCGGTTGATTGCGGGACACCCAGGTTTCCCGGCGCACATGGTATCCTTGTTCGCAGCCCCGCCACGTATATTCCGTTTCCACGGTGGCCTGGCGCAGATCGACGGTTTGCCGCCAGTCTTCGACCGTTCCGATGGGCCGGAGGCTGCGCGGGGTGTCGCGGATCAGACGCAGCACCGCCCAACGGGGGAGATCGCGAAGTCCGGGTCTCCCCCGGTCGCCGGTGCGGCGAAAACCGGCCAGATAAGAACCGGATCCATTGGGATAATCGCCGTCCCCCCAAGGCCCCACACGCTGACCCAGCCAACCGCTGCCCACAAACGCGTCACGACGCCCCGGATCGTCCAACTCCTCGGAGGTAAGATGCCAAGGATCGCAGGGGGAATCGTGGTCCAGCCAATCTGCGGAAAGTTGTTCACGAATCTGTTTCATGGCGCCTCTGTAAGCGAGAAGCCTCGGTTAAACAAGCCCCGTCTCAGCTTTATGATTCGATTGGCCTCTCAACGCAATGAGACTTGACTTTTTTACTATTTGACATTTATATTGTCATATTACATACGAGAACACGCATAGTTTCCCATGAATATCTTCTACCTTTTTTTGATCTTGTTGACGGTGATCACGCTGGTCGGACACGGCATCTGGGTCTTTTGGGCCTTTGTCTTCCGGAGCATCTTCGGCGAGAAAAGAAAAAAGACCCCGGAAACCTCGAATCCAGTTGAAGATCGGCGGATGTCCTTGTTTTGGGCGATCCATCACATCAAAACGCTTGCGAATGAAGGCCGGGTGGACCATGACGCCGCCGAAAAAGTGATCGACGCCCTCTGCGCCAAACAATCCGGCGTGCCCGTCGAAACCATGTCGTCTCCCGAACCCGAGCCCCCCTTGGATCCTTCGCCCGCGTCACCGGCGCCCCAAAAACCCGCGCCGCCACCGGAACCCGCGCAAACGCCGCCCCCACTCCCGACACGACCTCCAAAGGATACGGTCCCCGCATTTCTTCCCACGCCGACACTTTCCCCCGAGGTCATTTCCCGTCCCGCCCCCGCCGCGTCTCCAGCGCCAGCCCCGCAACCCTCGCCACTGCCGACCCCGTACCGCGCCCCTTTCCGCCCGCCACCCAAACGCTGGCAGGACATTTTCGCGGCGTTTTTGGAGGAAAGCAACATTCGCTGGGGCGAATTGGTGGGCGGCCTGCTGATTCTTTTTTGCTCGGGCGCGTTGGTGGTCAGTTTCTGGGAACACATTCACGAACTCTGGTTCCTTCAGGTGGGCCTCTTCACCGGAATCACCGCGGCCCTGTTTGGCGCGGGTCTGTACGCGCAGCGAAAATGGCGTTTGCCCAATACCAGCATGGGACTGCTTTGCATCGCCACCCTGCTCACCCTCTTGAGTTTTCTGCTGATCAGCGCCTTTGGCCGGGACCGCGAACTTTTTGCCCTGCAATCCCTGCTGGCCGAGTGACTTTCCCTGGGCATTCTCGGCTACCTGATCGCCAAAGCCTCGCCCACGCTGATGCCCGCACACGCGCGCGCGCTCACCATTTCGGTGGTCACGCTGTCAGGCTTTCAGTTTCTGTTGCGACGGTTTCCCATGGCAGATCTGAGCACCCCGCTCCTTTTTTTGGTGTGCACGATTCCCTTGGTCCTTCACGCCGCATCCATCGGCTGGGTACTGCGTCGCGCCCGGGATCCCGCGAAAAACGCCCCGGTCCATTTGCTTTGGTTTTGGGGCTTCACGGCTTTTCCCACCGTGCTGTTGGTGGCGCTGTGCGGGATTCTGTCAGGGGACCCCGCGGCTCTCGGAGAACGTTTTTCGGCGCTGGTTTGCTTGTACGGCGGACCCAGCCTTTTCATGGGACTTCATTTTTGGCACCGCCGGAAAACGATTCCCTCCGTGTGGCTCGCGGGTTCGGGGACCTTGGTCGGCGTGTTGGGTCTGGTGATCATGGGCGGCGGACTCCTTCTCGCCTGGCCCATGCCCGGCACCCTCTTGCCCGCGCTCATCGTCATCAGCCTCTGCTGCATCTGGCTCGCCCTCCGGGAAAAGCTTCCGGAGGCCTGGATTCCCGCCAGCCTGACGGCGGCCCTCGGCGTAACCCTGGTTCGCTTGGTTTCCCTGCGCGCGGAAATGGGATGGGACGCCTCGGAAACGGAACTGCTCAACGCCCTTTTTTCCGGTGACGCGGGGCGGGCTCTGGTTCCGTCCGTGTGGGGGCTGGCCGTAATTGGATTTTTCCTGCGTCGCCATCCGAAACTGAATCCCTTGCACGGACGTCTGGTCCTGTATTGCGCCGCCGGCTTGGCCTGCGTGTGCATCCTTTTCCTCGGGGCCTTCGGCTTGGCCCGCGCCGGCGATCCGCTGATGCTCCGTCTCCACTACGGCCTCTTTGGGTTGCTGGGGCTTGCCGCGCCATGGGTGCGCTGGGTTCCAGGTCCGTCCAATCCCGTCCCCCGCCTGCAAACCCTTTTGGTTCGCGCGGGCGTTGTCCTGCTCACCCTCGCCCTCCTGCAAAGCGGATGGTTTGTCTGGGGATGGGATGCGACCCAGCCCCTTTTGCTCATCGCGAACCTCGCCATGGCCGGCCTCGTCGGGGTGTGGGCTTTGGGCGGAAAATCCTGGGAAATCTATCACCGGGAAGTGCTGACCCTCGTCTGGCTTTCCTCGTGTACGGCTTTCGCTTTCATCCTGCAACTGTCCCTGATACCGGGAGCACCGTCCCAGTTTGCACAATTGCTCTTACTCGCCCTCCCCTGGATGCTGTTGTCCGCGCTGAATGCGAACCCATTGCCTTGGATTTTGAGCCAAATCGCCCTCACCCTGGCCGCGATGCACCTCTTGCATGACACCGGTATCGTTTCTCCCGGCTATTTGCCCGCATCCGGCATCGTGCTCACCAGCTTGATCTGGGCCGTGCTCCGCGCCTGGGTTCCCAAACCTTCCCACCCGGAAACGCCTGGAGGGGAATTGTGGCCATCCGGCTCCGCCCCCGCGCAGGGCAAAATCCGACACCTCCGCAAAAGCGTGACCCACTTGCTGCATCCGCCCCGTTTTTCCGCCGACCAGATGCTGTTGGCGATCACCGCCGCGGGTCTTTTTGGCTGGTTCTGGTACGGTTTCGCCACACGCCTGAATCTTGAGGTCCGCGCCGCCTTCGCCCCGGCGAACGTTTCGAGCCCGCCCATGGTAGAATGGGTGCTCTATGCCGGGGTGGCCCTCGCCCTCTGTATCGCCCGCATCCGCGCGCCCGAATTCCAACGAAAATGGTTTCCCCAACTGTTCTTGGGCTGGGCCGTGGCCGCAATGCCCCTGCTGGCCAGCCACGGGGTGTACGACCAGTCGGTCTCGACGCTCATGCGCTGGAGCGCCATCCTTTTGGTGTGGGGAGGTTGCCCCCTGTCGCGTCCCCTTCAGCGTCAAAGCCTGTGGACGGGCGCGGGGTTGTTGCTGGCACTCACGGTGCGCGGGGTGTACGGTTCCCTCGCCGGATGGGGACTGCCCGTTCCCGGGGTGTTCGGTTTCCTTGGCGACGCGAACGCCACCACCGACCTCTCGCTTCCCTTGGCTCTCCTCAGCTTTTACCTTTTCAGAATGGCTCGACGCGAAACGCAAAGCGGCGCGATGCTACTCTCCTCCCTCGTCGGACACCTCGCGATCCTTGCCGTTTTCCTCGTGTACCCCCGTCCGGCGGGCATGGACCCGATCCTGTTTGGAATTCGACTCCTGCAAGCCCACACGTTGTGGGGGGCGCTTTTTGGACTGGGCTGGATTTTTTGGCGCGAGCGCCCCCAAACCGATCCAGTCTGGCTCAAGGTCCACCTCGGACTCGCGTTTTTTTCACTCCTGTCCCTGCTTGTGCCTCCGACCGTTTACGTGTTCCTCGCCGCAACCGAAACCCTGTCCCATGGCAGCGCGGTTGCGAACGGATGGGGGATTCTCGCCGCCGCGGGCGTCTTCGCCTGCCTGACACTGATCCTGGGATACGATCCCCGCAACACTCCGTGTTTCGCGTGGACCCGGCGTGACGCCTCCGCACTCGCCGGAGCCTTCCTCTGGCCGATCATTCTGCTTGTAACCTCCCATTTCGCGGCGCGCTCCACCTGGCTCGCCTACAGGCTACTCACCCTTTCAACCAGTCTCGCGGTGCTGATCGGCAGTGGTGTCGCCGGCGCGCTTTGGAGCGCCGAGTTCCGCCCATTCCTCATTCCGGGGGACCGCGAAGACCCTCGCCCCGGGGGCGTAAGCTGGCTTCAGTGCAGCATGTGGTTTCTCTTTCTTCTCTCCGTTCGCGTGATCGTGCCCCCACACCACGGCGCAAACCATGCAGACCTCTGGGCGGCCCTGCCAATGTTGTTTCTCGGTCTGGCGTTTTTTGCCCACGCCTTTCTCAGTTTGATTCCTCGCATCGGCACCTGTTTCGGATCCCTCCGCCCCAACGCCACTTTGGGTGCGGTGTGCATTCAAATTTCCGCCTTCCTGCTATGGAATCTGCGTTGGTTGCCCGACCTTTCCCCCGCGGAACAAATTCCGAGCCTGCTGCTGGTGCAAAGCCTGGCCACCCTGCCAGGCACCCTGTTGGCAATGGCCCTGCACACCAAACAACCCGAACTTCGCCTTCATCTCCATTGGGCCGCGCTCGGAAACCTCCTGTTTGCCCTCGCGCTGGGCGCACGACTGATGCTGCCGGGAGAAACCGCAGGACTCGATCCGCTTTTCCATTGCGCCCTCGCCGTCACCCTGCTGCTGAACTTGCTCGCCCTCCGCGACGCCCGCGCCGGACTGGCCCTCCATCGGTTGTTTCTTCTGCCTTGGGCCGGGGTCGCCCTCCATCTGGAAAGCCGACTGCCCGAATGGCACGCCACCCTGCAAACCTTGTGCCTCACCCATGGGATCAACACCCTGATCTGGAGCCTGCTCTGGGCCACCCACCTCCGTTGGGAACCCCTGGCGCGACGCCTCGGATTCCAGGCCCGCCCCGCTGCTCCCCAAGACTACCTCTACCGCTTCACCCTGCTGGTCGGCATCCCGCAAATCCTGTTTGTGCTCTTCATTTCCCTCTTGGGCATGACCACCCCAACCTTCGCGCCCGAACTCTCCACGCGATTGATTTATGCCGCATCCCTGCTGCTGCTCTCCGCAGGGCTCGCCGCCATGGCCAAAACACATTTCTCCGAGACGGAAAAATCCCCGCCGGACGCCATTCACGACGCCATCGGCTTCAGCGCCATCGCCGTTTTCGCTGGTTTTGTCCTCGCCCTGGCCTGGTCCCTGGTGAATCCGCAAGGCGACTACGCCCATCCGGCCCAATACAGCGCGGTGGCCTCGTTCTCCCTGATGTTCCTTTCCATGCTGTACGCCACCCTCCAATACCGAAAGCCACTGACCGCATGGTCCAACACCCTCCGGATCGGCGTGAAAATCCTCGTGCCCGTCGCCGCCCTGACCCTGCTCAACACCCTCGTGATCCAGGCCCTGAACGCATTTCTTTTCCAGAATCCCTCCAGGCTCCCCCCGCTCAGCGTTTTCGGGGTTGCCGCCGCCCTGCTCTTCGCCTGCGTCAACTGCATCCGCTGGGCCCTGCGTCCGGAGCGGGACCCGTTCCGTCTGAGCGATTCGCGCCGTCACCGCCACATCTATGCCGCCGAAGGACTTCTCGCCCTGCTGGTGCTTCACCTGCGGATCAGCTTTCCCGAACTCTTTTCCGGGTGGGTCGTTGCCATCTGGCCCCTGATCGTCATGGGCCTGGCGTTCTTGGGGCTCGGCCTCAGTGCCGCCTGGGAGCGGAAAGGCCTGCGGGTCCTGGCGCTTCCCGTGTCCCGCACCGCCCTCTTTTTGCCGTTGCTGCCCCTGATTGGCTTCTGGATCGGTCCCTTGCCCGTGCACGAATCCCTGGTCATGCTCCTCATGGGCGGGGTGTACGGCATCGCCGCCATGCAGCGCAAGTCCTTTGCGTTTTCAGTGCTGGCCGCCCTCTGCGCCAACGGCGCCCTATGGGTGTTGCTGCACCGAACCGCCGGACGCGGGTTTTTGGAACACCCCCAACTCTGGACGCTTCCCTTTGCGCTCTGCGTCCTCCTCGTCGGCCACCTACACCGCCACCAACTGGGACCCGACCGCCACGCCCAACTTCGCTATACCTGCGTGAGCCTCATCTATCTTTCCTCCACCGCCGAAATGTTCATTCAAGGCGTGGCCAACGCCCCCTACCTGCCTCTGGTGCTCATGGGACTTTCCGTATTGGGTATCCTCGCAGGCATCATGTTTCGAATACAGTCCTTTCTCTTTTGTGGACTCGGTTTCCTGATGCTTTCCCTGATCACCATTCTCTACCACGCCTCCGCGAATCTGGGGTGGACCTGGATCTGGTACGTCGCCGGCATTGTCTTGGGCCTTTGCATCCTCATCCTCTTCGCCGCCTTTGAGTCCAAACGCGAGACCCTCCTCGCCCGCCTTGACACCGTCAAGGGTTGGAATCGGTGATGGTCGTTGGAAAGGTGACGCACAAAGCCACCTAAAAGATCGAAAACAACCTGAAAAATCCGCTTTTCCGCGTTGTTTCCCGCTTCGGCTCCTCCTTCGGGGGCTGGGACACTTTGGATGTCGAGCGAGGCGAAGTTGCCTTCACGGTTTCGGGCAGGTTTTGCCTGGCATGTCTTTTCGGGCAACCAAAGACAGGCCGCTGCCCGGAAGGGGCTTGTTTGTGTGTTTTGTGAATTGTAGACGACAAAGTATCTATGTCCATGACCTTTTCCCTTTTAGAATTTTCAGCTCTCTTTTCAAATCTTATAATTCTCTCTGTTGGTGCTGATGTTACATTTTGATTTATATGAATCAAGCCTTAAATTCATTTTTTCTTGCACTTTGGGAGGGTCCGGTTCAGGATGACCGTATGAACACATTACAGGATTTTCTCGAGCACGCCCAACAACACGATGCCCCAGACCCCGCTTGGTCCGCCCCCTTGCAGGCTCTCTGGTACGCCGAAAAGGGCGATTGGGCGCGGGCCCATGACCTTTGCCAACAGGGAGACCTTCCTGACGGCGCTTGGGTCCACGCCAACCTGCACCGCGAGGAAGGGGATCCATCCAATGCGCGATACTGGTATCACCGCGCGGGCAAACCCGAAAGCGATCTGGGCATCGTGGAGGAACGACACGACATCATCACCCGCTTGCTGGCGGGTTGAGGGAAAAGTCCATGCGCGCCCGCTTTCCTATATTGATCTCCTTCTTCCTGCTTGCGGGCTGGGTCACATCGGGCGCCGAGGTCTCCGCCTTGATCGAACAATTGGGCGCGGATGCGTTTGCCGACCGGGAAGCCGCTTCCGCGGCCCTTTGGGAAAAAGGGGACGCGGCCCTGGAAGCCCTGAGGTCGGCCACCACGAATTCGGATCCCGAAGTGTCCACCCGGGCGCGAAACTTGCTGCCTCTCATGGAAATGGGCATCCGCCCGGACACACCGAAAGCGCGACGACAGGCCATGCTCGAAAGCCGGACCCTTTCCGGTTCGCCCTTGCGGGAACTGATCAAAGAAATTTACGAAGAACTTGGAAAAGAAGCGTTTCCTTTCTTACGCGTACATCTGCAAGGTGAAGGTTCGAACATCGCGACCGACTTGATCATCGACCACCTGAAGTCCCTCTTTCGCGACCAACGTTATCAGGAACTGAAGGATCGGGCCGCGGCTTCCGCCGAACGCGCGCCCCACGAAGCCCGCTTTCTCTATTTGAAGGCGACGGGCGCTGGATTCATGCAGGAAGAAGAATTGGCCCACGACCTTTGCCAGCAAGCCTTTGCCTTGAATCCGGATGACGAGGTGGCCCACTACTTGGCCGCGGAATTGTTGAGGGAATTGAACCAGGTCCGCCTCGCGATTCGGGAATATCATCATGTCCTGGAGACGCCCCCGGACAAAAGCGTCTATGACATCAATGCCTACCTGCGACTGGGGTCGCTTTATGAGCGCACGGAAGAATACAAAAAAGCGGCATTCGCCCTCCAAAGCGCCCTGGCCCTATACGAAGACGGCAGGAAGGAGGGCAACCGCGCCATGGGATTGGTCGGCAATACCGTCGAGGGCTTGCAGGACAAAATCCGGGAACTGCAAGCTCAGGCCATTGCCGGGGAAATGGGAGAAACCCCTTTTCGAGTTCGGGTGGAGACCGTGGTCAAGGACGGGCGGGAGGAGGAATTGGCGGCGGCCCGCCGGGAATCGGATTTGGTGATGTCGATGAGCGTGCAACCCCATGGATTGCGCTTGTTCGAAAAAGCGCCCGCCACCGTCGCCTATGACGCGGAACAAAACCAAATCCAAGTGTTACTCAACGACAGGCCCATCCAAGCGGGTGTCGCCTACAAACTGAAACCCGATCGAAACCGAATCCAGATCCATACCTTGGATCGGGTGTATTTCTTTGAATTGGATGCGGATACCGGACAGGGCCGGAAAGTGGACAGCTTTGCGTTGGACTACCTTCTGAAAATCACCCCGAATGAGCAGACCGCCGCCCTCAAGGACCCAGAACTGCTTCTCGATGAAACCCCCGTAAGCTGGGAAGAGCTGGAACAAGGCATCCACTACGATTTTCTCCCGAAAAAAATCAACTTCTCCTTAAGCGGAAAGAACGCAAACGGTATCGTGTACAAAGCGGAAGCCGAATTCGAACCCCAAGCGCAGTAGAGTGGGGACGGAGTGCGGAGTGCGGAGTGGCGAGTGATGACGGGTGACGTTATTCTGGAAGTCCTAATTCGGATTTCAGGGTCCTCAAATCTTTCAAAAAATCAGACTGCATGGATCGGGTGTAGATTCGGAAAATTTTCCCTTGGTTTTGGAGTTCGACCAGTTTTCTCAAATCACTCAGCCTTTCTTTCCACGTCATCCCATCCGTAACGAGCATCATCACCGTATCCGGGCGTTTTTGCTCTACAATCCTGGCGATATCGCCGAGAATATCCGTTTGTTTACTTCCGGTGGCTCCATAGGCTTTCACCTCGATCAACAGTTGGGGATCATTCCGATTCGGCACCGCAAAATCGGCTTTTTCCGTGCTCGTTCCATTGACCCCGACAAAACGGCATCGGGTATCCACCAAATCCGGATGAAAAACCTTCAGAAGAAGCTTTTCCGTAAAATCTTCCAGCCCTCGACCTCGTTGTTGCCCTTTAATGGCACTTCCCCGCCCACCTTTCAACCGCTCAACCAGCACGTCCGACCAATGTGCCTTCACATTCACGGCCGCGCTCATTTTCTCAAGCACACCCATGGATTCCAGCGCACTCAAAAATTTGTCTCGTTCCTGATGAAACCGAGTGATGCCAAAACCTCCAGGCCCCAGAATCTCCTTCATCTGCATGGTCATTTCATCTTTGGAAACATCCAAGAACAATCGAATGACCGTCATCCCCAAAGCAAAGTCCGACTCCAGGATATTCAAAACATCAGTCCTGTCGAAAGCGGGTTTTTGTGGGATACCCCTGAGAACGCCGATACATCCGGCTGCATGTTCATCCAGCCAAGTGGCCTCTACGGGGGTTAGACTGGAAACAAGATCCTTCAGATTTTGACGAATCCGTTTCATGCGAGCCCCAAAATAAGGTATTCTTCCACCAAATTCCGTTTGGCGGCGGCGTGGGTGCCAAAGTGATAGCGATGCGGTTTCCGAAGGACTTCCACATTCGGTTTGGTTTTTTTCAGAAGCGCAACCAAAACATCCAAATCGGGATAGGCATTGGAACTGTAGGAAAGCACGATCGTGGAATCGGCAAAATGGCGGAAAAGCTGGTCAAAAGCCTCCACGGCTTTCGCACGATGACCAAAAGGCGTGTAGGGTTTCTTGATTTTTTTCACCTTGGAGGTCTGTAGAAGTTCAAGCCCTTGCCAATAGCAGGAGAGACCTTCCAGAAAGTGGTACCGCTTCATGTAGCAGTTGTCATCTGAACGTGGCACATAAGGTGGATCCATGTAAACCAGATCGATGTCCTGATTCGGGCAGCTGAACACGTCTCCATGACGCGATTGATTCGCCTGTTTGTTGGAAAAAACCGCTTGGTTATAGCATTGCACCTGCTCCAAAAAATGCTCCCGAAGCGATAATTTCAAATCGCGGCGCCCATCTTTGTATTTTTGCGGGTCTCCGGCTACGGTAAAGACCCCTCTTGGCTGTCTTTTGATACAGGACCTCAAAATCGCGGCCAGTGCCAGGGATTGCTTGTGGGGAGAAGGCATTTCCCGGATTCCCGACCAAAGATTGTCTAGGAACTGGAGGTCCGCGGCATCGTAGAAAATTCCGGCGAATGTTTTCTGGATAAACTGCCAGGCGTCTCCCTCCGCTTTGGACACAAGCAACCTTTCCAGATCCCCATCCTCCAGATGCGTGTTGTTGTTTTGAACCAAGGCCTGACTCAATACCGCGGGAAAATGAAGTGAGTCATTCGCGATCACTTGTTTTCCCATCGATTTCAAAAGATACGAGACCACGCCGGAGCCTGAAAACGCATCGCAGGCGGAGTCAAAATCCAATTGCTGCAAAATCGAATGCAACCACTCCACCAGTCGATATTTGCTGCCCATATATCTGAACCGTGGATACAATTGAAACTGGGGGGGAATCCGACTCAGTAACTTTAAATCGGGAACTGAAGATTCGTCGTATGGAATGAGTGGATCAATCATAATCACACTATACGCATGGATTCATCAAGGTCAACGCCGTTTTACAAGAAAATGAAGGTTTCCCGGGATCATGCAAATCGTGCAGGTTTTGCACTAGACAGTTCCGTAGAATCGGGCATGACTTGGAAAATCCCAAAACTGGACTCAACCTAAAGGAGGATACGCCCCATGAGTGGCAAAGAAGTTGATTGTCAGGTGGAACTGACCCTGAAGTTGATCGGGGGACGTTGGAAGGTGCTGATCATCCAGCAATTGCTGCAAGGCACGAAACGCTTCAATGCCTTGCAGCGCTCCCTGTCCACGATCTCCCATAAGTCCCTCACCCAACAGCTCCGGGAATTGGAGCGCGATGGATTGGTCAGCCGAAAAGTGTACCCCCAAGTCCCTCCGAAAGTCGAATATCGACTCACGGAACTGGGAAAATCACTGGCGCCGATTTTGTATGCGATGCACGATTGGGCCAATGAACACAAGGGTAAAATTCGTTCATAGTTACCTGCAAGTGCGTGGGTTACAACATAGTGCGTACTTGCGCGTTTTCAAGGGTTTGGGGTATGATGCGGGAAGATGAGGGATGACCGCGGTTTGAACAGAACCCTTTTCTGTTCCGGTCTTCCGCTCAACAACCCAAGGAGTATACCCATGACTGCATTCACATACAACCGACTGGACAAAAACAACGCGGCGGTGTTGATGGTGGACCATCAAACCGGCCTCACGAACTTGGTGCAGGACTTCACGCCCAATGAATTCAAAAACAATGTCCTCGCCCTGGCCGACAGCGCCAAATATTTTGGACTGCCGACCATTCTCACCACCAGCTTCGAGCAGGGACCCAATGGCCCGTTGGTCCCGGAACTGAAGGAAATCTTTCCCGACGCGCCCTACATTGCCCGTCCGGGACAGATCAACGCCTGGGACAACGAGGACTTCCGCGCGGCCGTGGAAGCCACTGGCAAAAAACAACTCATTATCGCCGGGATTGTGACCGAAGTCTGCGTGGCCTTCCCCGCGCTGTCGGCCATCGAGGCCGGGTACGAGGTGTTTGTGGTGACCGACGCATCCGGCACCTTCGATCAAACCACCCGCGACGCCGCATGGAACCGCATGTCCCAGGCCGGGGTTCAACTGATGACCTGGTTTGGCGCCGCCTGCGAATTGCATCGCGACTGGAGAAATGATATTGAAGGACTGGGCGCCTTGTTCTCCAACCATCTGCCCAACTACCGTTGTTTGATCAACAGCCATTTGGCACATACGTCTTGAAAACAACCCTGAAAAAAGAAAGAAAGAGTAAACGTATGAAAAAAGCAAACGAAATTCTGTCCAGTCCCCCCGCCCATTGGGTGGGGGACGGCTTTCCCGTCCGCGGCATGTTTGGCAAACATGTCTTTACGGAGTCCGTGAGTCCATTTTTGATGTTGGATTACGCGGGGCCCGCGCAATTCGAGCCCACTTCCCGCCGCCGCGGCGTGGACGGGCATCCCCACAAGGGATTTGAAACCGTGACCATTGTCTACGCCGGGGAAGTGGAACATCACGATTCCACCGGCAACCACGGGGTCATTGGCCCCGGGGACGTGCAGTGGATGACCGCCGGGGCGGGCATTCTTCACAAGGAGTATCATTCCGAAAACTTCGCCCGCGAGGGCGGTGACTTCGAGATGGTGCAGTTGTGGGTGAACCTGCCCGCCAAAGACAAAGGCGCAAAGCCCGGGTACCAGTCCATTCTCAACGCGGACATTCCCACGGTATCCTTGCCCGGAGGTGGCGAGGCGCGGGTGATCGCCGGGTCCCTGCTGGACCAGACAGGCCCCGCCAAAACCTTCAGCCCCATGAATGTGTGGGACCTCTCCTACCCGGAGGCGGCAACCTCCCGCATCGAACTGCCGGAGGGTCACACCTGCATCGTGTTGGTTCGCCGGGGCAGTGTCCGCATCGGCGATGGCCCGGAAGTCGGCGAAGCCTCCTTGGCCATACTCGATGCCGGGGACGCCCGGCTCGAAATCACCGCCTCGTCCGGCACCAAGGCCCTGATCCTCTCGGGCGAACCCCTCGGCGAACCCATTGCCGCGCAAGGTCCGTTTGTGATGAACACCCGCGAAGAGCTGGTGGATGCCATGCGCCAATTTCAACGCGGCGCCATGGGAAATCTGTAATCGCCGGATTTCGCTGGCTACTTGTCGAAAAACCATTACGATGAGGCCATGAACACACCCAAACTTCCCTGCCTCCGCCATCGGTTCCCGCTTCCATTCACCAAGGTGGCGTGGATGCTGTTGGCGGGGAGCGCCCTCTGTCTGACTGCCGACACCCTGCCGCCGCGCAATACGGACGCTTCTTCCAAAGAGACCGCCCGTTTTCATGCCGAGCTGTGGTCCCAACTGGAGGCCCTGGGCAAGGCGGAAACACCGGAAGAATACGATGCCTTGGAAACGCGGCTCAATGAAATGGCGTCCCATCCCTTGCCCACCGTTCCCGGCGAAGGCACAATTCACCAAATCACCGAACACACCGTACGCGACACCGCCCGGGTGCTCGCGGAATTGAGGCAAGGGGAAACCGACACCCTTTACATGCCCTTGCACCGGGTCAACGCACAAGTCGCGGTCTTTTTCCTGGAGGAAGGCGTTTTGCGCTACGACATGAAAACCGTTGACGCTGGAGAAACGTGGCCGGGACCCTGGTGGTTTCTCCCCGCAAACGAAACCGAATGGAAATCCCTGAAAATCGCCAACGCCATGTCCCACCTGCAAAACGTTTCGATTTCACCCAACCGCAAGTATTTGGCGCTGGTGACCCGCGGAGAAGGCCACCCCATCCTGAAAGTGTTTACCTTGGAGGATCTCTTGGCAGGCGAAGTGATCGAAATGGCGGTGATCGACCCCTATCCGGGCGATTTGACGATCGCCGGATGGCAAAACCACAAGCTTCATCTGCGTTCCATCATGGCATTGGACGACCTCAACGAAGACGGACGCGTACGCGAACCGGGCACGATGTTGGACGAACCCGTTTCTTTTTTCCTCAATCCCGAAACCGTCGAAGTCTCCAGAATTTCTTTGATCCTCGACGTGGACCATGAAAACATGATCCTGTTCGAAGAGGAACGGCACGACTTAAGGGACGAAGCGGCAATCAAGCGAATGGTGGCGAAAATCCAAGATCTTGCCGTCCCCAACAACGAGGCCAATTTGTTGAACATTGGCGTCCGCATTCAACCCCAAACCACGCATGGGCAGTTAATCGAATTCATGAATGCCATCCGTTCGGCGGGCCTGTCTCAAATCACTTTCATCACGACATCCGAATAAGGGGCTGCTTTAATCCCCATTGTGCGTGGGACGCGATGAGCGGATTGGCATCCGCCGCCAATATTTCCAGTGCCGGCAGTGCTTCCGGGGTTCCGCTGTTGCCTAGGGCCACGGCCACGTTGCGCAACAGACCCGCACGCTTGGTCCGCATCAGGGGGGTTCCCGCGAATCTTTGGAAAAACGCCTCCTCGTCCAAAGCCGCCAACTCGTCAAGACGGGGCGCCATGCGGTCGGGATCGGGGTCCAGCCAAGGCTGACGCGCCACCCGACTGTAACGCTTCACCCAGGGACAGACTTCCTGACACACATCGCAACCGAAAATCCAATTGCCCAGTTTCGGGCGCAGGGATTCTGGGATTTCACCCCGGTTTTCGATGGTTTGATACGAAATACAAAGTCGGCTATTGAGAATATACGCCGCCGGAAAGGCGTGGGTGGGGCAGGCTTTCAGACACCGGGTGCAGGCGCCGCACTCGGCCTTGCCTTGATACACCGCGCCGGAGCCGGGGGTCGGGTCGTCGGGCTCCAATTCACAGGACACCAACAGCCCCCCCAAAAAAATCATGGAGCCATAATCGGGATGAATGAGCAACGTGTTTCTGCCGACAAACCCCAAGCCCGCGGCTAGAGCCGCGTCGTGTTCCATGACCGGACGGGCATCATTGAACGGTTGCACCTCCACGCCCTCGGGCCCCTCCTTGCGCACCCACTCCGCCAGTTTCTTCAGCCGCTTTCCAATCACCTTGTGATAATCCCGACCCCATGCATAGCGGGCCACGCGTCCGCGCATGGGATCGTTCCAAAGCCGGGGGGCGGGATTCTGCATGTGGTAGGACACCCCCACCACCACCATGGACCGCGTATCCGGCCGCCAATTGCGCGGATCCAGCCGACGGTCGATATCCCGGGCAATCCAATCCATGTCGGCATGATGACCGTCCCGCAGCCATTGCCGGAATTCGGCGGCATGACGAACGGGCTGGGCGGCAGCCACGCCCACCAAGTCAAACCCGCATTCAATGGCCGCTTCTTTCAAGCGGGCTGTCAGACCGGATGGAGCCGAATTCATGTCATGAGGCCGTCCGCCAATACTTGCAGCCTTGTCAGGACTTGAATTTCTCCGCCGCTTTTCCAGCGGCATCGCTGAGTGAGCCCCAGGCGTCCTTGGCCCCGGATTTCATTTCGTCCCAGGCATCGCCACTGCTTTCCCGGATTTCCTTGAGCCTGACCTTGGCGTTGGCGATCTTGTCCTCCAGAGTGGCCTGCTCCTTTTCCAAAGCCAGCTTTGCATCCGCGTCCGCCTTGGAAGCCTTGGCCTTGAGCTTGGCAATGTCCGCTTTCCATTCTTCGATTTGGGCTTGGATTTTCTGTTCGTGCAATTCTTTGTGACTCATGGCGTCGTGTCTTTCCTTTCTTTATAGTGATGATGAAATTTATCATACGCCGAACCCGCCGGGCTGTCAATCTGCCTCCGTGGGCAGGACGCCCTGATCCGATTTCCATCCAACGCTCAAACAGACGAACACACCCAGAGCGGAAGCCCCACCAGTGCAAATTGCAAACCAATTGAATCCAGAGGTAAACCAGTCTCCACTCAATAAGTAGTTTCGCCAAGTCCCGGCCATGGAATTGCCGGGATGATAGCTGCGGAAAGAGTTGGGATCCACAATGAAGCTTGTCATGGAGCAAGTGAAGACAACCGTTACCGCAATCGCAACCAACGAAAGCGCAATATTCCGGAATCGAAAACCAACCCACATCGCCAAAAATGCATTCGGAAGAATCATAAACCAGTAGACGGACACCATGAGGGCAAACCATGCGATTCGCCCGGCGACCTGATGAAAAAGCGTCGCATTGGAAGAGAAGGGGAAAAACAGAGCGACGAGGGCGCATGTCACCACATGCGTCATGACCGTGCCAATGAGAATTTGTCGGGTCTTCTGTTTCATGTTGCTTATGTATCTAATCATCTCTATCGTCCCAGTGGACCTTTACAGAATCTGACATCAATCCCATTACGGCACCTCCACAAAGGGCGAAACCTTCACAGACACCTCCAGACTCCGTCCTGACTATGATACGGAATACCTGCTGGGCTTTACTGCCGCGAATGACAAAAGGTCCACTGCGGATGTGCCTCGGTTGGGCCGAAAGCAGGCTGAGTTGCTGTTCGGAGGCCCAATCGTTCAAAATACGTCGAGCCTTGCGCAGACGCAATCGGTAATTCAGCGTCCCAACCATTACAGCAAGCACCACGATGCCGGGAACAATGATCAATATTAATTCTACTTTGTTAAAACAATTTTCTTGAAAATTTTCAGCCGGATGCTAGCT
>JAFIGC010000246.1 GCA_020831635.1 Verrucomicrobiota bacterium
ACCCCATGCCGGGTTTTGCTGACATCGGGGGTATTTACGGATGGGGGTCACGGGGGGGCGACCGGACAAAGCGGTAGCTTCGTGGAACTCGCTGAACGCATCAAAGTCAAACCGCGAAGGTAAGCCCCCGAGCCCAAAAGCGGTAGCTCTGGTCGTTCCTCCCGACGCTACCGCACTCCAAAGACGCTTCGCGTCCGCGCGTGGTGATCTGAGGAGGCATTTTTTTTTTTGGCGCGGATCAATGGAGGCCTATTGGGCGCTCCGGTTTTTGGATCGATTGAAAGGATGAATGCGGGAATTATGCGCGCATCTTGCGGCGATAGGCCGCGATTGCACCCAATCCACCCACCAGCAACAAGAGAGTGCCGGGTTCGGGGATGACTTGGAGGTTGTTGAAATACAGGTTGTTTTGATCCAATCCATTATCCGTCCCCGAATTGTAGAAACGGAATCCGCTTGGGGCATCGAATAGATTGGAGACCGTTCCGGAAAACAAGACCCCTTGATTTCCCGATTCGGAACTCCGACTGATGGAATAACTCACGACTTCATCGGAAACATACCCAAAGGAAAGGTTGAGCACCGCGTCATTGCCGCCATAGTCATACCCCGCTCCGGCACCGGGATTCAGCGTTGCATTATTGCTCGAAACGCCGCCTCCTCCTCCGACATTGAAATTAAACACTTCTCCCTGAGTTCCGGCAAAGAGAACAAATCCCTTGCTGCCGTTGTCAAAATTCAAGGCCATGTCAAAAGTGAAGACTTCTCCCAGGGACAGTGGCGAGGCAAATCCCCGGTCCGCATTCACGAAGGCGCTGCCGGGATTGGCATAGAGGCCGAAAGATTGACCTCCGGTATTAATATCCCCGGCGCCGAAGGTGGAATCTCCAATAAATGTGCCTGCAAAATTTCCGCCACCATCGTTTGAACTAATCGCCCAAGGCAGAAAGCCAAACCCGCCATTGTCGCTGTGCCCCCAGCCGCTGTAATTTCCGGCGTTGTCCGCTGCAATCTGCGCATGGGCAATGCCCAGGTTGCAGGCCAGGGTGGCGATGAGAATTTTGATGGATGTTTTCATGGGAGTGCCTCTATTTTGCAAAGATGGTAAAAGTTTACAGGGATAGACCCGGAGCCGATTCGGCTCCGGGTCACAGGGGGGTTTAAGAACGTTTGCGGCGTTTCAGGAGGGTCAAACCACCCGCGGCCAATCCGGCCAAGCCCATCATGATGATGGAGGAGGGCTCGGGGATGACGGTGAAGGTAGCGGTTGGGTTGTTGCTTTCACTCCAGTTTCCCATTTCAAAACTCCCGCCGCCACCACCGGTAAACGTTGCAGTGTGCCGAAAAAAGACATCCAAAGAATAATCTCCAATGTCCAAACCACTTAACAGATTAATGTTTGCAGTGGTTGTGGCCCATGTTTTGTCATTTCCAGAAACAGATGAAGGTGAAGTCAGCTCAAATGACGTGAAGCTACCGGGAGTATCGCCACTTTTCGTCACTCGGTACCATAGAATAGCATTTGTGACATCATCACCACTGTCGTTAAACGTCTTGATTTCAAACCCATTAAGGTCAAGGATACCTGTATTGAAGTCGAATTCACCCAGATTCATGCCGAATGAAGGATTAACTCCATCTGGTGTCAAATTAAACCCTTGTGACGCATTTAAAGGATCATTACCCGGTTCGGTTATTTGATGAAATGTGTTACCAGATCCATCGTTAAGCACAATATATGCATTATCGAAGTAACCTACTGCTCCAAACACATTCCCGGCCAAAGCCAAACCGGTGATCATCACTGCCGCGCGTATCATATTTTTGTTCATGTTGTTCTCCTGGATTTCCCCTGGGTCAGGGGCTGTTTTTTTGAAATTTCTTCTCATAATTCAAACGATTTAAATTTACTACGAACGTGGGTTCGAATGCAAGGGAAATATTTGAAAAATCTTCATTATTTTTGTTTTTCGGGGGTTTAGGGGGTGGGGGTGACGAGGAAGATTCTGGCTTCCCCGGGGTGTAAGTCTATGGATTCCATGACTTTGTCTGCTTCTTCCCGGTGCAGTTCCCTGGAAAGGGTCCATTGGGGGTTCCAGGGAATATTTTGCATTTCTTTGGAAACGTTGAAGGTGACGAGCACGGATTCGGGTACGCCGGGTCGGAGGTAGGCCGCGGTGCCGGTTTCGTTGTCCAGGTGGAGGATTTCGATGCGGTCGTGGTGGAGGGCCCGGTGTTGGGTGCGCAGGTGGATGAGTTCGCGGAATTGTTCCAACATGGCTGCCCTGTCGGGTTCCTCGCGCAATTCCCATTGCAGGGGGTTGAGGCCGACGACCTTTTGGGTGGTTTCGCCCCATTCCTGTCCCGCGTAGAGCATGGGAATGCCGGGGACGGTGAGGGTGATGGCGGCGGCGGCGTGGTGTCGGCGAAAGGCTTCCTCGCGGCTGTAGCCGGCTTCGAGAAGTTCGCGGACAAAGCGTTCTTCGTCGTGACTTTCAATGTAGGCCATGCGTTGCAGGCCTTGTTGGTAGGCGTGGTTGCGGGGATCGAGGATTTCGCGCATTTTTTCGGGTTCGCCGATGAAGTTGCCCTCGACGAAGACGCGGCGCATGCGCCAGCGGTAATGGCCGTCCCACTCGCTGTCGAGTTCGGTGCCTTTGACCATGTCAGGCTCGCTGGGCAGGTTTTCGGCGATTTGCACCACGCCGGGATCGGCTTTGTTGACGACATAGCTCATCCAACTGACGCCCCAGTCGTTGTAGCCGGACCATTTGATCCACTGGGTGGCGTCGTATCGGAAGCCGTCCACGCCCCATTGCCTGACCCAGTGTACGAGGGTATCCTCCACATAGCGTTTGAAGGCTTCGTTTTCCTGATCGAGTTTGGGGAAGCCCCAGTTGAAGCTGTCGAAGGGCATGAAATAGGGGTTTTCCTCGGGTCCGCCATGCATGAGGTGCAGGGGGGAATTGGCATCGATGTGGTTGAGAACGATGTCGAAGACATTGGCGATGCCGCGTTTGCGGGCCGCGAGGATGAGGTCGGCGTAGTCCTGTGGGCTGCCGTAACTGGGTTCGATGCCCATGTGAAAGGCGGGATTGTATCCCCAGCTATTGTCCCCGGGAAAGGTGGTGACGGGGAGGGGTTCGATGGCATTGACGCCGAGCCCGGCGATGTAGTCGAGTTTGTTTTCGAGCCCTTTGTAGGAGCCGGTCGGGGCGATGTCGGGGATGCTCAACTCGTAAATGACCCAGGTTTCGACGGGGGGACGGTCCCAAGGGGGCATAGGCTCCGGCAAAGTGCCCTCCAAGGTCCAGGCGTGTTCGGGCCGATGGCCGTGTTCGCCTTCGGGGGTGAGCCACAACACGTCTTTGCTCCAGGGATCGGCGAAGCGGTGTTCGCCGTCGAGGATGTAGCGGTATTGGAGGGTGTCGGAATCAAAATCCAGCAGAAGAAACCACTGGCCGTGGGCGGCGGGATTCATGAGGGTGCGACGGGTTTCGTCCCCTTCCTGCCATTCGAGTTCCACGAAACGGGCGTTGGGGGCGTGCAGGGTGACCACCCAGGAGGCCATGGGGAGGGGTTCGTCTCCAAAAGGGGGCAACCACTCTTGCCGACCAAACCAGGCGCCGAACAACGTTGCCCCGAAGGGGAAGTTGCGGGGTTCTGGCAGTTCGGGGATGTTCCAGACGCGGTGATCGGCGGTGGAAAGTCGTCCCTCGCGCAGGGCGCGGACGCGGATGTCGTGGGGACCGTAGGTCCAGTCGGAGGTGTCAAAGGTGTGATTGAGGTCCGCGGCTTCGACTGAGGCGATTTCGCGGTTGTTGAGGTAAATGCGGAGTTCATCGGCGGGCGGCTGAGTGGAAACGGTCAAGGTCAGTTTGTCACCGACGGTTTCGGGCAATTCGTCCACGGCCCAGACGATGTTGGCGGCGTCGGGATGGGTTTGTAGGGTTAGATTGTAGTTCTCCCCGTCGCGGCTTTCCCAGCGGTCGCCCCAGCGGGCCACGGCATGGAGGGAGTTGACGATTTGTTCGGGGTGGTTGAAGGGGCCGAGATGGAGGATGGAGAAGCCGTCCACGGGATCGGGCAGGGGGGTGTCCACGGCCACGCCGGTTGTGCCGGGGGTGGAGCCTTCGGGCCAATAGGCCTGGGCGGGCAACTGCCAGCCGCCGTCGGGTCCGTTGACGCCCCAGTGCAGGATGCCGCCGGGTTCCCGGCTGCGCACGCGCACTTCGATGCGGTCTTCGGGGGTGGGGTTTGCGGGCGAAAAGGTGATGATGTCGCGGGCGGGGGGGATTTCGGCGAGTTCGGTGACGAGATCGGGGTCGGACAGGTCCGGGTCCGTTTCCAAGAGGCGGTAATGAAGGGTGTTGCGCAGGGTTTCGCCGGGGGCGAGGTCGATCTCGACGGTTTGGGTTTCGATTTCGGTGTAGCCGAGTCCGCGGTTGCTGTACATGACGATGGAGCAGCCGCCGTCGGGATAGGTGCCGCCGACTTCGCCGCCTTCGGCCCATTGCAGGAGGACCTGTCGGTCGCGGCGGGCGGCGATCCAATGTCCGTCGGTGCCGATTTTGTTTTCGTTGGCGCGGTCGGCATGAAAAATGATAGAGGTTTCGGTGGGGGTGAGGGCTTCTTCGGTGGGTTCGTCAAAAGCAATGGTCCGGTATCCGGCTTCGAAGGCGGACTCGGGATTGCGGGCGAGGAAAGCCTTGTCGGCATTTTGGATCTGAGAAATGTGCCAGAGGGAGACGGGGATTTCGGAGGCGTAGACGCGGGAAACGGATTGCACGATTTTCAGCTCGGCCCGATTGCCGGGGGGCAATTCGATGCGGCGTTGGGCCTGGAGAAAGAGAGGGGCGGCGAAGTCACGGCGGAGGATGATCACGGAGGTGCCGTCTTCTTCGGTCCATGCTTCGGCCCGCCAGGGTTGATCCAAGATGCGGAGGGGCGGCCACACGTTGCCGCCCATGGCCCCCCAACGATCCTGATGAACGGGCCAGAACCAGTCGCCACCGTAATTCATCCAGTCGCCTTCTTCCGCCGGGACCGCTTGTCCGGCCAGGCCTTCGTTGAAGGTGAGCAGGTTCTCCCCGCCGGGCGCGGAGAGGTGGGCAAGGCGTCCGGTTTGCGGGACGACCACGATTTCGAGAGCCTCATTGGCGGCGTGGTACGCGTGGTCCCAGCCGCGGTAGGGGGAGGGGGCGATGGGGGTTTGGGCGGGAAGGAGGGCGGAGAGGGAGAGGGCGAAGAAGGAGAGAAGGAAGAAGGAGAGAGGGATGGGTTTCATTTGGGATATGGGTTTAGGGATATGGGATATGCGCTCGCGGGCTCGCTGGATATGGGATATGCGCTCGCAGGCTCGCTGGATATGGG
>JAFIGC010000038.1 GCA_020831635.1 Verrucomicrobiota bacterium
TTGGTGAGGTTGCCGTTGTGGGCGAGCACCAGGCCGTAGGGCGAATTCACGTAAAAGGGCTGGGCTTCGGTGCAGGTCGCGCTGCCGGCGGTGGGATAGCGGCAATGGGCCAGGCCCATGTTGCCCTTCAGTTCGTGCATTTGCTCCTGATCAAAGACATCGCGCACGAGGCCGTTGTCTTTTTGCAGGTAGAGGCGGCTGCCGTCGCAGGTGGCAATGCCTGCCGCATCCTGGCCGCGGTGCTGAATCATCAGCAACGCGTCATATAAACTCAGGGCGGCGCGTTCTTGGGGACTGTTGACGACTCCGACGATTCCACACATAGATTAAATTCGGGACTTGGGTTTCGTTTGGCGGGGGAAGGGAAAGCTCATTCTATATCTTTGTTAGGAGAGGATTCAAGATAAATACCTCATTCACGAATTCAGGCAATGGAGGCGCGGGCGTTTTCGAACATGCGCAACCAGGGTCCGTTTTCCCCGACGAATTTGCCTTGGGGCCGATAACTCATTTGCAGGGAGCGGAAACAGCGTTCGGGATGGGGCATCATGATCGTGGCCCGTCCGTCGGGGGTGGTGAAGCCGGTGGCCCCGCCGGGAGAACCGTTGGGGTTGGCGGGATAGGTTTCGGCGGGGGCACCGTGACCATCGATGTAGCGCATGCTGACGAGGGATTCGGATTGGCACCGCCCCAGATCGCCAGTGGCGCTGAAGTCGGCCCGTCCTTCGCCGTGGGCCACGGGGATGGGGAGGCGTCCGCCGGTCATGTCGCGGAAAAAGAGGCTGGGGGACTTGAGGATTTCGACGTTGACGACCCGGGCTTCGAATTGTTCGGAGCGGTTGCGGACGAAATGGGGCCAGTGCTCGGCGCCGGGGATGATGTCCTTGAGCTGGGAGATCATTTGGCATCCGTTGCACACCCCGAGGGTGAAGCTATCGGGTCGCGCGAAAAATTCGCGGAACATGTCCTGGAGGGCGGGGTTGTAGAGGACGGATTTGGCCCAGCCGGAACCGGCGCCGAGCACGTCGCCGTAGGAAAAGCCGCCGCAGGCCACGAGGCCGGCGAAGTCCTTGAGGTCCACATGCCCGCCGAGCAGATCTGTCATATGCACGTCCACGGATTCGAAGCCCGCGCGGTCGAAGGCAAAGGCCATTTCGTTTTGTCCGTTGATGCCCTGTTCCCGGAAAATCGCCATTTTGGGGCGACTGCCGGTGCCGATGGTGAAGGAGGCGTTGGGGTCGTGCGCGGGGCGGACGAGGAGTCCGGGGTTCTTTTCGTCGAGGAGGGCGTCGTATTCCTCGCGGGCGCAGTCGGGATTGTCGCGCCGGGCCTGCATGTGATAGGTCAGCTCCGACCAAATGCGGTTCAGGCTGTGGACGGATTCGCGGAAAAGGCTTTGGTCGCGCAGCAAAATCTCCATCTCCGCGCCGTCGTTGGTGGAACCGATGGGATGGCAGATGTCGGCGATGCCGTGTTCGTCGAAGGCGGTGAGCACGTCGGCCAATTGGAAGGGGTTGACCTCGATGACCGCGCCGAGTTCCTCGGCAAACAGGGCCGCGAGGATGTCGTTTTTGCCGTTGCGGTCCTTGGCGATCAGTTCGTTGAGGACCAGCTTGACGCCGCGGCGTCCGGCGATGGCCATTTCCGCGACCGTGGCCAGCAGGCCGCCGTCGGAGCGGTCGTGATAGGAGAGAATGCAGTTGGCGGTGAGGATTTCCTGAAGGGCGTCGAAAAATCCGCGGAACATCTTCGCGTCGTTGAGATCGGGGGGCGTGGCACCGATTTGATTGTAGACCTGGGCCAGGGTGCTGCCCCCGAGGCGGTTGCGGCCTTGTCCGAGATCGATCAGCAGCAGCAGGTTGCCAGCGGATTTGAGATCGGGGGTGAGGGTGGGTCGGATGTTTTTGACGGGGGCGAATCCGGTGACCAGGAGGCTGAGGGGGGAGACCTGTTTGTGGGCCGTGCCCTTGGAGTCGGTCCAGGCGCTGCGCATGGACATGGAGTCTTTGCCCACGGGAATGCTGATGCCGAGGTCGGGACAGAGTTCCATGCCCACGGCGTGTACGGTGTCGAACAGGTTGGCGTCTTCGCCGGGTTCTCCGGCCGCGACCATCCAGTTGGCGGAGAGTTTGACGTTGCCGATGGGGCCGATGCGGGCGGCGGCGAGGTTGGTGAGGCATTCGCCGATGGCCATGCGCCCGGAGGCGGGGGCGTCGAGAATCGCCAGGGGGGTGCGCTCGCCCATGGCCATGGCTTCGCCGGTGGTGGCGTCCATGGCGGTGGCGGTGACGGCGACGTCGGCCACGGGGGTTTGCCAGGGGCCGACCATTTGGTCGCGGGCCACGAGGCCGGTGATGCTGCGGTCGGCGATGGTGATGAGAAAGGTTTTGTTGGCCACGGCGGGGAAGCGCAGGACCCGGTGAACGGCTTCGGTGAGGTCGATGCCGGTGGTGTCGATTTCGTCGTGGCTTTCGCGCAGGCGGGTGACCTCGCAGCGCATTTTCGGGGTTTTGCCCAAAAGAATGCCCATTTCCATGTCAATGGGTCTGTTTTCGAAGTGGGAGTCTTCGAGGACCAGCCGTCCGTCGTCGGTGGCCTCGCCGACTACGGCGAAGGGACAGCGCTCGCGAGTGCAGAGAGCTTCGAAATCGTGGAGGCGGTCGGGAAGAATTCCGAGGACATAGCGTTCCTGGGATTCGTTGCACCAGATTTCCATGGGGCTCATGGAACTGTCTTCGTTGTGAATGTTGCGGAGGTGGAAATGTCCGCCCGTGGCTTCCACCAATTCCGGCAGACCGTTGGACAGTCCGCCCGCGCCAATGTCGTGAATGGAGAGCATGGGGTTTTCCGCGCCCAGGGCGATGCAGCCGTCGATGACCTGCTGGCAGCGGCGCTGCATCTCGGGGTTGCCCCGTTGCACGGAGTCGAAATCGAGGGCTTCGGACTGACTGCCGGCGCCAATGGAGGAGGCGGCGCCGCCCCCGAGGCCGATTTTCATGGCGGGTCCGCCCAATTGAATGATCAGGGCACCGGGGGGAATGTCTTTTTTGGCGACGTGTTCGCGCTTGAGATTGCCCATGCCGCCGGCGGCCATGATGGGCTTGTGGTAGCCGCGGTGGCGTCCGTTGTGGGAGAGTTGCAGGGTGCGGAACAGTCCGCAAAGCTGTGGGCGCCCGAACTCGTTGCCAAACGCGGCTCCGCCGATGGGGGCCTCGATCATGATGTCCAGCGGACTGGCCATGCGCCCGGGGTGTTCGGCGATGTCGGTTTCCCAGGGGAGGGCGTAACCGGGCACATGCAGGTTGGAGACCATATAGGCGGCCAGTCCCGCTTTTGGGCGTCCGCCGATGCCGGTGGCGCCTTCGTCCCGGATTTCGCCACCCACGCCCGTGGCCGCGCCCGGAAAGGGGGAAATGGCGGTGGGGTGATTGTGGGTTTCCACCTTGCAGAGAATGTCGAGGGTGGTCGGGGTTTTGCGATAGCTTTTGTGGGCGCCGTCGGGATGAACCTCCCACCACGCGCCCTCAAACCCTTCCAGGACCCCGGAATTGTCGGAATAGGCCACCAAAGTGCCCTCGGGATGGCGGGCGTGGGTGTTGCGGATCATTTGAAAGAGGGAGCGTTCGCTCTTTTTGCCGTCCACGATCCAGTCGGCATTGAAAATTTTGTGGCGACAGTGTTCGGAATTGACCTGGGAAAACATCACCAGTTCCGCGTCGGTAGGATTTCGCCGCATTTTTTGATAGGCCTTCACCAAATAATCGATTTCCTCGGCGCTCATGGCCAGGCCCCATTCGACATTGGCCTTGTGGAAGGCGTCGGGACCTTCTTCCATCAGGGGCACGGTTCGCAGGGGGGCGGGTTTGAAATGGTCGAAGAAATCGGAAAGATCCTCGTACACCGCCTCGGTCATGCGGTCGTGCAGCAAGAGGAGGGCCGGACCCAGATCCGCCATGGAGAGAATGTTGCCGTTTTGGTTTTGGAGGCGGAAATGAATGCCGCGTTCCACCCGGGCAATGTCGTGGAGGGCGCAATTGTGGAAGATGTCGGTGGCTTTGGTCGACCAGGGGGAAATGGTGCCTTTGCGGGGGGTGACGAAAAACCCGCCGTCCCGTTGAAAGTGGTGGTCGGCGGCCAGAAGGGCGAAGGCCCGTTCCAGAGTAGTGTCGTCCGGGGTGTGTTCGGCTTCGATCAGATACACCTCCACCGCGTCAATTGCCGTGAGGTCAAGTGAGGGTGCTAACTCGCTGATCGCGCTGAGCAGCGCGGTGCCACGGAAGTCGGAAAAAGCGGAACGGCCTTGAAGAATGATCGGTTGCATGAGGGATAAGGAAAGGAAAAGTTTACCATTAGCAACACGGATGCCGGGGAACAACACGAAAATGCAATGGTTATCGGCGGGAAGGGGGACGGGAGCGCCGATCTCCGCATCGGCAGGGGCGAGGGGGAAAGGAGCGCCGATCTCCGCATCGGCAGGGGCGAAGGGGGTGGATTCGGGGTGGACGGGAGCGCCAATCGCCGTATTGGCAGGGGCGAAGGGGGCATGCATTTGCATTTGTCCAAAACTTTGTCTCTCCTTCTCTCCCTCTGACCTCTCAAAAAGGAACCACGGATGCGCACGGATGGACACGGATTGTGTGGGGGTGCTTGGGTTCTGGGAAATGAACCACTGATTACACTGATTTTCACTGATGCCGAGGTTGTGTGCTTGGCTTTGGGAAGGAATGAACCACGGTTGGACACGGATTGGGGGGGGCGCTTGGGCTCTGGGAAATGAACCACTGATAACACTGATTCCCACTGATGCCGAGGTTGTGTGCTTGGCATTTGGGAAGGCATGAACCACGGATCACGGATGGGCACGGATTTTTTGGGTTTGTGGGGAAACCACTGAAAACACTGATTTTCACTGATGCCGAGGTTGTGAGCTTGGCTTTTGGGAAGGAATGAACCACGGATGCGCACGGATGGCCACGGATTTTTGAAGCCGAACGTCGAAGATTTTACGTAAGAAACGCACTACTTTCCAAGAAATGGTTTTCGACAAACGTCCATGTCCATGGAAGCATTGGAAATGCCCGCTTCCTCAATTCCCGACAACCCCAGCCCCGGATCGAAAAAATGAAAACCCCCATGATTACCCGCCTCCTCCCACTATTCGTCATGTGTCCTTTCTTGCACGCCCTGTCGCCTGCGATTCCGCTGGAGCCGGTCGTAAACGCGAACACCGCTTTGGCGGTGGATTTGTATCATCAGTTCCGAACCGGGGACGGGAACCTGTTCTTTTCTCCGTATAGCATTTCATCGGCCATGGCCATGGCTTGGGCGGGCGCGCGGGGGAATACCGCAGAAGAGATGCAAAAAGCGTTGAATTTCTCGGATGAAAACGAAACGGTCAACCTGGGGTTTCAATTGCTCAATGATCGCATGCAATCCATGGCTCGGGAGAGTCAACAGCAGTTGAATATTGCCAATGGTCTTTGCCTGGTGGGCGGGGATTTGTCCGCCGATTTCAAGGCCCTGCTGAAAGAGGCCTACGACGCGGAAATTTTCGGCGGCGATTTGGAGGTGATCAACCGTTGGGTCGCGGAAAAAACCCGGGGGAAAATCGAAACCATCCTGGATGAACTTGATCCGAATACGGTGGCGGTGATTTTGAATGCCATTTATTTCAAAGGCGAATGGGCACATGCCTTTGATGCCGATCGGACGCGCAGCCAACCTTTTTCGATTTCGCCCGAGCAAACGCGCGACGTGGAACTGATGTACCGAAAGGGGACTTACAAATACCTGGCCCACGATGATTACCAGGCGGTGACGCTGCCGTATCGCGGGGACCGCTTTACCCTGGACGTCATTTTGCCGACGGAACGCCATGGCCTGGCCGCTTTGGAAGAAAAAATGGATGCCGAGACCCTGGCCGAATGGCTTCAGGACCTCGACAAGGCGCGGTCCCGGGAAATCGAGTTGTTCTTGCCCCGAATGAAGATGGAAACCGACTATAACTTGGTCAAACCCTTCCAAGTACTTGGGATACAGGACGCCTTCAAGGAAGGGATCGCCGATTTTCAGGGAATGGGATGGCCCGTTGGAGAATTGTGGATCGGCGACATCGTGCACAAAGCCTTTCTGGAAGTGAATGAAGAAGGCACCGAAGCCGCCGCCGCCACGGCCGTGGTCATGGTTACCAGGGCCGCCCCGATGGAACCGCCCGTGTTCCGGGCCGACCATCCCTTCCTGTTCATCATTCGAGAAAACAGCACCGGCAGCATTCTCTTCATGGGGCGCATGAGCGGCCCCGCGACGAGTGAATGATTGCGGTTTTTCGATTTTTCTTCTGCGGGTGATTCTTTTCAGATCTTCACCGCGAACGGTTTTTCGGGTGCCTTCTCCGACATCCCGGCCTTCGATCCCGGCGACGGATTGGACTGGGATTTCAGCCAAGTTTCTTCCACGGGCACCATCAGCGTGATCCTCGAACCCAAAACCCTCATCTTGGCGGACATTTTGGACGGGGTTTGGCTGATGACGGGTGCAAAATACTTCAACTTTACAGGACGGAAGTGAGGGGGGCATGGCCTGGTTGCGGGTGGCATCCAAGAGCAGGATTACCCCCGGCAGTTGGATTTCGCGACCACCCCGGTGTCGGCATCGGTTGCGGACGGGGGGCGGTCCGGGGAGATGGGGTCGGGGGAAATGCCGTTCCGGAGATCGGCCGCCACGCGGTCCGGCAGGGCGGCGGCGCGCCGGGCGACGGCCTGCAGCGAGGGTTCCCAGAACTGGGCCAGGGCCAGCCGCAACTCGTCGTTGAAGGGGGTGATCCATCGTTCTTCCAGATGACCCGGCCCGAAATACATGCCCAGCAGCGAACCGGCGGTGGCACCGAAGGAATCGGTGTCGTTTCCCTGCATCACCTGCTTGCAGATGCCATCGCCGATGGACTCCGCGTGGCAGAGCGTATTCACCAGGGTGCCGATTTCCTGAAAGACGCGGCAGTGGCCAAAATCCCGGTATTGACTGTGGATGCGTTGATAGGCCTCGATCCAGTCTCCCGAGCCCGCCACCGCCGTCATCGCATGCCGCACCGCCTCTGCAAAACGGCTGCGGCGGGGGACATATTGCAACGCGGTTTCAAAGACCGCCATGGGGGTGTCGGCGCCGGGAGCGGCCGCCAGAGCGGCGGCCACAAACATGCTGCCGTACACGCCGGTGCGCCGGTGGGTGAAGCCGGCGTCTTTCCAAGCCAACCGCGCCGCCAGGCCCGGGCGTCCGGCACAGGCCCAGCCATACGCATCGGCCCGAATCAGCGCCCCGCAATATTCCTCCCGGGGATTGTAGCGGCTGACCCATTCCGGTCGCCAGCCGCCGGATTTGAAGCTGTCGAGGCCGGAAAGGGCGAGGATGAGCCGTTCCGGGCCAAAAGTTTCGGAGAGGGGGAGTTGCCCCATCCACTCGGATCGGAGGTGGTCCCGGATAAAGGCGACACCGTGCTTTTCCAGCACCAGCAGGCCGATGATCGCATAGTTCATGTCGTCATCGTTGGTGACATACCGCTGATGCTCCCGGGTGGTGGTGCGCCAGCAGTGGTGAAGCCCCCTGGCAAAGCCAGCGGCGGCTTTCTCGCTGACATAATCGCGCAACGGCCAGTCCCCGATAGGCTCCAGCGCATTGAGGATTTCATCGAAAGTGGGGCTGATCTCCAGCGGTTTGCCCAGCATGCAGCCCGCGACCCGTGACAAGAACGCCGTTTCCACCCGGTCGGCATGGCAGGGCACTTCCACGGGATCGTCCGCGCGTTCGGGATCGCATTCGGCGAGAATGTCCGCCCAGTCCTCCGGCTCCACATACGGCCAGTCCTGGCGCTGCGGCAAGTGTTCCAGTTCCAGGGCAAAGGCATGCAGATCGTCGTAGTGATCGGGCAGGGCCTCCAAACGGGTCTGAAGTCCCTCGGTCAGGTGACCCTGTTCGGCTTTGTGTTGAATGACACCCGCGAGGGTGTGTCGAAGCACGTCAATTGAAGGCAGCATGGCAAGAATTCCTGTGGAATGAATCTATGTTTTGGAGTGCGGAAGCTTGATTCCGCTTTCATGTGCTTTGGAGTGCGGAAGCTTGCTTCCGCTTTCATTTGTTTTGGAGTGCGGAAGCTTGCTTCCGCTTTCGAAAAGGGAAGCTTGCTTCCCGTAGAGTTGAGAGTTGCTTGCACCCCCCAAACCAAGCTTTCCGCCCCCAACCAGGAAGCAAGCTTCCGCACTCCAAACGAGTTGCAAAACCAGTTGCCAAACGATTTGCCACACGATTTGCAAACTCCGCACTCCGACCTATGCCCCCATGGCCTTGTTGCGGGCGTCATGGCGTTGTTGGTCCCGCGTAAACACGTTGCGGACCGTGGCGCTGAAGGTGTCGGCCAACTGATTGAAATCCCTGCGGTTGGCCTCTTTCAGTTCACGGGTGAGGGTTTCCGGGAAGGTGTCGTTTCCGAAGAGGGCGCCGTAGAGTCCGCAGGCCATGCCGGCGATGGAATCGCAGTCGCGTCCGTAGCAGACCCCGGCGCGCAGGGTTTTGAGGAAATCGCCGTCGCCGTATTTGAGGGCGGCGAGGGCCACGGGCACTTCTTCAATGCTCATGGTGCGGGACGGGCGGCCAATGTCGGTGGCGATGCTTTTTTCGGTGGCAGTGAAGGGTTTGTCATCGGAGGTGTGTTCGGTGCGCTGGTCGAAGGGAGCGACGGCGTTGCGCACTTTGCGAATGAAGGTCGGCAGGTCGTCGGCGGGATCGGCGGCGTTCACCGCCGCCTCACAGGCGCGGCGGGTACCGTCCTTGGCCAGGCGCAGGGCGGCGGCAATGACATCGGCGATGTTTCCGCCACCGAAGGCCTCCGCGTGGGCGGCGGCAAGCACGGCGGCCGCCTCGACGGCAAAGGATTCGTTGTGGGCCTGGGAAATGAGCACCGCTTCCTGATACGCGGCGTCGGGATCCCCGGCGTTCATGGCCCCGGCGGGCATGATCCACATGGCGACCCCGCAGTTCACCATGTTGCCGGCGCCCGCGCTGCGGGGTTCGGCGTTGGCGTACTGCAGCCGCAACAGGGGATATTTCTCCGGACCCCAGAGGCGTTCCCAGATGGCCATGTCTTTTTGATACTCCGGGACCCAGACGATGCTGCGGGTCACTTCGGGGAGGATGTGCTCCGCATACCCGTAGGCATCCAGATGGGTGCCGGATTTGATGTAGGCGTTCAGAAACGCCTCGATCATCAGGGTGTCATCGGTGATGCGCCCGTTGCCTTTCCAGTAGTGGCTAACCCCGTCCCAGCCCTGGGGCGGAATGAAGGCGGTGAAATTCCAGTCCGAAAAGGACGCGAGAATGGATTCTGGGCCGCGGCCTTCGACGGGCGCGCCCATGGCGTCGCCCAAGGCGCCTCCGGTGAGGGCGGCACGCATGCGGGTTTCAAAAGATAGAGTCATTGTTTTTCTTTCTGGTTGCGCAGGGCCACGTCCACCATTTGGGTGGCGAGGTCGCTGATGCGGAGTTGGTTGAGATCTGCGACACCGGTGCGGACGGTGTCTTGAAGGGGGGTGGTCCATTTTTCAGGCAAAGCGGTGACGCCGTGGACAATGCCCCAAACGCTTCCGGCGGTGGCGCCGTTGCAGTCGGTGTCAAAGCCGGCCATCACCGCGAGGGAGAGGGTTCGTTCAAAATCGTCCTGGCCATAGAGGAGCGCGGCGGCGACGATCTGGGCGTTGCTGTTGGTGTGACACCAATCGTGCTGTGCAACCTCGTCCCACTGGGCGTGAATCAGTTCCATTGCCTCCTCCCAACTTTTCCCGGCGGCATGCGCCTTGAGGATTTTCTTCATGTCATCGGCCAGGCGGCAGCGTGCGGGGATCTGGGCCAGTCCCGCGAGGATGATGTTTTTCATGTCGGATTCCACATAAGCGGCGGCGAGCATGGCCGCGACCCACATTTCGCCGTAAATGCCGTTGCGCACATGGCTGATGCACGCGTCCCGCCAGGCCCATTCGGCGGCGCGTTCGGGGTCCCCCGGATTGGCGTACCCAAAATAATCGGCCCGGATTTGGGCGCCAATCCATTCGCGGTACGGGTTGCGGGCCGTGGCGCTGTGGGGTGGGGTGATCCCACAGACGAAGTTCCGGTAGGCGACCCGTTCGGCGGTGCAGGTGCGAAGAATGGGCAGGTCCCCGCACCAGGACTCAGCCACATCGAGCGAGGTGAAATCCGCGCCTTTTTTTCTCACCACAAAGTAGCCCATGGCGGTGTAGTTGATGTCGTCATCCTCGTCCATGCCGTCGAGGTTTTCCAGAAAACTGCGGTTGCCCGCGTGCCGAAAGCGGTTTTTGGGGTTGGCGGCTTCGATTTTCTCCGCCTCTTCCGGGGTGTAGAACCGCCAGTAATTTTGCAGCGGCCAGTTGCCGGTGGTTTCCGCGCTGAGCTGAATGCTCGCCCGCGTCCAAGTCTCCACGGGCTTGCCCAGGGTGCAGCCGCACATGCGGCCCAAGAGGCCTCCGTGCAGTTTTGCCAGAAAAGCCGCTTTGTCACCCGTCCAGTCGGGCCGGGGCGGGGTGGAGGGGCGTTCGGCTTGAATGTCCGCCAAGGCATTCGGTTCCACGTAGGGATAGTCTTTCCGAATGGGCAAGGTCTGGATGCGGTCCACAAGATCCCCGGCCTGGCGAAGCCAGTCGAGATTGCGTTCCCCGCCCAGCTTTGGATGCCAGCCCGTTTCGGGTTCGGCCACGGAAAGGAGGCGTTCGAATTCCGCGGTGACCGATGTTAGATCACGACCTTCCTCGTCGGCCTGTTTCCATTCGGTTTTCAGGTCGCAACCGTCGAGCCAGACGGCGCGGTTGAGCCATTCGAGGCGGTCGGCCTCCGGGGCGGGGTTTTGAGATGAGGTCATGATCATGGGGTTGAACTCCAGGGGGAGGGTCGGGTGTTTCTATAGGATCTTTTCAGGAATCTGCGTATGCACTTGACTGCACCGCAAGGCAAGGATGCTTCTGTTCCAATCCTTTTGAACAGAAGGTCGCGAAGGAAGCGAAGAATTTCAGTGGGATTCAGGAAATTCGCAGTAGGAAAGTTGTTTTGAGGGCTGTGCATTTTGTTCCCCAAAAGCTTCGGCATTCGGTTTTTATTCTTTTCTTTTCCGCATTGCGCCTGTACTTCTGTTTTATGCATGCGATCCATGGACCTTACAGCGTTCACATCCTCAACGCGGATAACGACAAACGTTTTCATCCCTGGGAAAAACCGGAACGTCGGCTGACCTGGTATCTCTTGGTGATGAGTCAAACGGGGGCGGAACAGATCCAGGTTGAGGGGGTGGACTACGAAGTGGAGGAGGGGATGAGTTATTTGATTCCGCCGGGTGTCCGCGCGTCCCTGGGATCCCGGGAGGGCAGTCAGCCGGTTTGGGTGCATTTCGAGGTGTGTTGGGACGAACATCGGGGAAATCATCCCGACGCCGTGCCTTATGTGGATGACTGGGCGGAACGCAGTCGATTTGCCCAGCCGAGTCCCATGGAAACCTGGGGAGTGGCGTTGCCCGTGATGGTTGCGGATCCGCTGCTGCCGATTTTTCAGGATGTCGTCCCGGAGATCGTCCGGCTTTGGAAACAAGGCGGTTCCGTGAGTATCCTCCGCGCCCAGCACGAGCTTTCCGGGCTTTTGCTCGACTGGGTCGCCCACATCAGCGAATCCCGGCAACGGCCCGAATCGTGGAAACACAGTCTGTCCAGTCGGTTTTTGACGGCGGAACGACTGGCCCGTGAGAACATCGGCGGCATTTTCGGGGTTTCGGAATTCGCCGCCGCCGCCGGCCTGAGCCGCTCCAGATTCAGCGTACTGTATCGCGAGCACACCGGGACGCCTCCCGGTGAATATTTGCGCAATTTGCGCCTGGCCCGGGCGGAGACACTGCTGCGGGACACGGAACTGCCGGTGCTGGAGGTCGGGGCCCTGGTGGGCTACCACGACCCCAGCGTTTTTGGACGGCTTTTCCGCAAACACAGGGGCATGACGCCCTCGGAATGGCGGGATTTGCAACGGAAGGGTTGAACAAGCGTTCACGGGGTTCCGATGTGCAGTTGTCCTTCGGAGAAGGTCACTGTCTGATTTCCGACCTGATACCGTCCCGCCTCGGTGTCCACAGTCCGCGCGCTCGGGGCGTCGCCCTCTTGAAGCGTGAGCGTGACCAGGAAGCGGCCTTCGCCTTCGACCAGGATTCCGGTGCTTTCGTCGATGCGAATGACTTCCACATTGTTTCGGATGTAGGTCCGGTGCCGCGCGAGGCGCACCTGCGGACGGGCCGGATACAGGAAGGTGGCCCGCAGGGTGGCGTCGCCCTGGGTCATGAGGAAACCGTCCTCCAGGATGGTGATGCGCTCATCTTCCACGGCTTCTTCCTCGCTGTGCATGAGGGCGCCATCGGTTGCGGCATCCAAGGCCTCCTGGGTGAGGACCTCGCGTCCGGGAACGGTGCGGTCGATTTCCTGAGGTTTGAGTCCCTTGCGGTTACTGTCCAACTGCCAAGTCCAGAGGGTGTTTTCCGCGCCTTGGATGTCGTCCGCAATCACCACCAGGGCCGGGGCGCCGGAGGCACCGCTGTAGTCCACGGCCATGGCGCGGGTGCCGGTGATGCCGGAGTCCGTGCTGGCATTTTTCCGGGGAAAATTGCCGTAGGCTTCCTGGGCGGCCACGGGACGCCCGCGGTCGTTGCGCACCATGGTTTGCAGGACCGGGGTCAAGTCGAGATGGAGACTGCCGGAGCCATCGGCACGGGTCTGGTGATCCAGCACCCGGGCACGGGCGTCATCGCGCAAGTCCATTCCTGGGATTTGCACCACGTTTTCGGAAAAACGGAAGCCGGAAGGGTTGTCCACCAGACCGTGGGACCAGACATGCCCCAAGCCGTACAGGCGCAGGGTACCGGCGCCCTCCTCATGGGTTGCGGAGAAGAACTGGGCGATCACGGTGCTCGGGTCGCGTTTCCAATGGTTGCGGAAGCCGTAAAATCCAAAGTCCGGTGCGGCCCAGGTGAGGGGCAGCACGCCTTCGGGATCGGCGGGACTCATTTCCAAGGGATAGTGGAACAGGACGAACAGCGGATGCGTGTGGAAATGTCCATAGGGACGCGAGAACGGATAGTTCCGGGTCGGCGGGGTGACCAGACGGGCGATGGATTCGGCATTTTCCAAGGATCCGCCGGTGTGGGTCTGCCAGGCCCAGAGGGCGGTGGCTTTCCAGGCGTCCGGAACCAGCGGAAACAGGGTGGCGAAATTTTCACTGGCCGTGTCGCGTCCGCCTTCCGGGTAAGCCGAGGTGATGAACCCGGAGAGTCCGTTGATTTCCTGGTTGCGATCGCCCGCCCCGGTGTAGGGATGCACGAACATGTTGCGGAAAAGCGTGTGGGCCGCCTCGCCAAAGGTCCCGGGATCGCGCCCGGTCACCTGGCGGTGGATGGCCGCGAACTTGTTGGGTCCGTCAAGCCCCACCATGGAATCCCCGCCGGCGAGGAATCCACCCCGTCCCAGCATTTCCGTGTAGACCATGTCCATGATATGCAGGGAGGAGCGCGAGAGCATCAGGCCCTCCAAATGCACTTCGCCCATGGCTTCCCACACATTTCTGCGCAGTTCCCACTCCTCCTCGGCGCGCGCATGGCGGACCCGGGCCTCTTCCTGCAGCCGCGCGACTTCCTCGTCATCGACCTCAATCCACTTGGGCTCGGCAAAACTTTTCGCCCAAGGGTTCATGTGGCCCATGGGGCCGGTCAGCAGGCAGGGGTACAGACCGGCTTCGAGGCGAACCACATCACCTTCGCGAAGAGGAACGCCGGCGAGGGTCATTTCCACCCCTCCGTGGCCGGTGTGTACCCGCACCCAACGGTCGGCGTCATTGCGGAGGACACTGTAATAGTAGCTGTTGGTGTGGGTTTTGACGCCGGAGGGTCCGGTGAGTTCCAGACGGGGCTGGTTGCCGCTGTGCTGGCCCTGGTAAATGAGTTTATCTTGCTCGACGGTGCGCCAAGTCAAGGCGTCGTCCCCTTCGCCCAGGCTGTCGCCGATGGCGGGCCGCAGGGTGGCGCGTTCCTCGACGCCAGTGGCCGGAAACACGTCGTTGGGGAAGGGGCCCACATAAATCCAGTCCCGGGGCATGACATTGTTGGCGAAATCATGTACGGGAATTCCTTCGGCGGGGGTGTAGTCGTCAGCCGCGGGAAGCCTGCCTTCCGCCTCGGAGATGAGGATGGGGGGCTGGGGAGGGGACGGTGCGGCGCCGGGCTCGTCCTGAAGGGTCAGGGCGGCAATGCCGGCGGCATAGAAGAGCGCGGGGGCATGGGGGCCGCCGTGGCCCCAGCGAACGCGGTTGGAGAGGGTGCCGCGCCCATGCATCAGCACGTTCATTTGCGTCCGCATGTAGTCCGAAACCTTTGCCCGGAATTCTTCGTCCCAGGCATGGTAACAAAAGTCAAAGGCCAAGGCGGCCTGTTCGAGACGCCAGGCGTAATAGCGGCTGAGCACGTTGTTCTGGCCGTGTTCACCATCCTCCATCAGCTGATTCAGCAAGCGTTTGGCCTCGTCGGCGTGGGCCTGATCTCCGGTCAGCGCGTACTGGAACGCGACCCCGGCCACGGAGTTTTCCATTTGAGCCAACGCGGCTTGCCCCAGGGGCGTGGCCGCGCGTTCGCGGATGGCGGGAAGGTCGTCGGCGCGGAAGAGCAGGCGGGGATGTTCGCGAAGTCCGGCGGGGGCCCGGTGGAGCGGGGCGGTGGGTCGCAGGGTCCCTGACAGGTCGCCTTCATAGGCGAGGCTCATGTTGGTGTTCATTTGCGCGGTGTAGGTGCCCTGAATGTTCTGCGCATCGTCCACGGTGCCGCTCACCTGGAATTCCACCCGTCCGCCGGCGGTCCACCCGTCCCCGCGCACGTTCAGACGCAAGGTGACCTCGAACTGATCTCCGGTTTGTTCCCAGGAGGTCACCCAACCGCGGTGCTCATGCTGGCTGTAGTCCCAGGCGGTGGCGATGACGGGAAGCCAGGTGTCGTTCCGGCGTTCCAAACTGAACCAGGCGGTGGGGGAGGTGATGAGTTGTCCCTCGCCGTGAGTCGTCTTGGGCAACGCCTGATGCAGGACGAGTTGCAGGCGCAGGGTGTCGTCCTCGAGGCTGGCCGCCTCCCAAATGGGGGGTTGGGCCGACAGCGGGTGCAGGCAAAGTCCGAGAAGACTGAGGAGGAGTGCGATCTTATTCATGAGGGTTCCTGGTTGGGGTTCAAAAAGGGATTTCGTTATGGGGTTGTATGTTCGAGGGTCAGGGTGGTGTCGCGGAGCACCAGTCGGCGGTTTCCGATGGAGATCCCGTCTTCGTCCGGAACGGGCGCACGGGGATTTCCGCCAATGACACAGAGGTAGACCACTCCCCGGGGGTGATGAACCGCCCAGGTGTGGAGGCCGTCGGGGGCGGGCAGGCGGGTGACGCCCGGTTCAAGCAGGTTGGCGGGATCCAAAGGTTCGGTAGCCCCGGGATCATGGATGCTGAGCAGATTGCCCCAGCCCAATTCGCTACCGCCCCAGGTGGTGGTGCCCCGGGCGTCGGTGGAGACCAGCCCGGCCATCGGCCCGCGCATGGCCACCAGGCCGCGCAGTCCGTCTTCCAGGGTGTCGTCCAAGTCCACGATCAGGGTGGTATCCTCGTCGGCAATCCAATCCACCCAGGATTGGGGGCGGCTTCCCAGACCGAAATCGGGGTTGGGGCGGGCCACGACCCGGCCCCGGCGCTGTTCGGGTTTCAGTTCCAACGCCGAGGGGGTGCTGATGTGGAAGGCACCGGGAAATTCGTAGCGTTGGTTTTCCGCGAGAATCCAAACCGAGCCATTGACCGAGAGACCGCGGCCCCAGTTCGGTTCGGCTCCCAACATCGCCGAAACCACGATGTCTTGCCCGGGGTTTTCATGCCAGCCGTTGCGCCAAAGGATCGCATTGACCGAGGGGTCGTGGAGAATGGAGGGGAGGACCTCCCCGGGATTCAGCGGGGTTTCCCCGATGGGCCAGTATTTGAGCGCGTAGGCCCCGAAATGCGGATATTCCAAAATATCGTAATCCCGCGTTGCCGGATCCGGTTGCACCACATGCACATAGGTCCAGAGCAGAGCCCGTCGCAGATCCGGGGGCAGAACCGCAAAGCCAAACACAAAATCCCCGTCACTGGACAACATTTCCCCGCGGGTGAAGGGATCGCGGGCATACATCCCGCGCTGGTTGTTGCGAACCTCGCCGTTTTCGAAACGGGTCAGTTCATAGATCCAGCGGCCGCTCAACCAGATGCTGTTGGGGTAATACGCGGTGAGATCGATGCCCTGGGCGTTCCGCATGGCGACCATGAAGGGGAGGATGCCGGTGTTGGCGCTGATGCGTCCGGTATAGTGACCTTCCCCGTAGGAGCCGCGCGGACCGAAGCCCTCGGTGAATTCGCGGTTCGCGTTGGTGATGGCCAACTGCAGGCCGTTATAGACCGCCTCGCTTTCCCCGGGCCTGAGCAGGGGATCTCCCGCGATTCCCATGAGCGCCACGGCCAGGGCTCCGGTGGCGGGTCCCCAGTGGTTCACGCCCGGATGGTGCTGGGGTTCGGTGGTGATGGCAACAAACTGCGGATGTTCGAGCATGCCCTCGAGCACCTGCCGCCGAAAGGCGTCGTCCCAGGCCTCGTGACAGAAATCATACGCCAACGCCAAGGCGGAGAGGACCGGGCCCACCCGCATGTGTTCGCGGGCGGTGGCAAAGGTATAGCGGGCATCGGGGTTGGCCTCGCCCGCCAACATCTTCTCCACCGCCTCCCGGGCGCGTGCGGCTTCCTCCGGGTCGCCCGTCACTTGATAGAGAAAACCATGTCCGGCCGCGCTCCAAGTGGTGAACCCCTCGTTCAAGACCTCACGGGTTCGCGCCAAAATCGCCTTTCCTTCCGGGGTGGCCGCCCGTTCGCGAAGGGACGGCACTTCCGCCGCCGTAAAGATCAGGCGGGGATGGCCCACCTTCTCTTCGGCGGATAGGGTGGACAGGGCCGACAGCGCGAACGCCCAGACACAAGTCCGCCGGGCGACACATCGGAAAACCATGGATAATCTGTGTGGAAACATAAAAGGGTTTGTGGTCGGAAAAAGTATATTATAACCGACAAACCTCATTTACGCACTAGACATGATGTTTTTCATATGTACATTTTGTTTTACTCCATCATCAGCTTTACCCCGTCGAAACGCAGGACCCGCTCTCCGATGCGCACCTCTTGATCTTCCTGAACGATTTCCGGCGCGTCCCCTTTTTGCAGGGTCATGACATAGCCGTCGACCCCGCCGATTTTCACGCGGGTGGTGCGGGTGCGGTAGCCGTCTTGGCCGGTCACTTCCTGATATTCCGTGGGCTTGATGTGCATCCAATACTCCACCTGATACCCCGCCATGGGGCCGACCATGGCCACCAGGGCCGGCACTCCGGCGCGTCCACTGAAATCCACCGCCATCGAGGTGGGCTGGGTGCTGGTGACCGAAGTGTCCAGATTGAAGTTGTTGACCTTGTCGGTGTAGGTGATGGCGCTGATGACCCCGGAGCCATCCGGCAGAAGCTCCTCATGAATCGGGAAGGAGCCGTAGAACATGCCCGGGAACCGGTAGCGGGCAAATTGACCGTGCCAGTCCAGGCCCTTGCCGATCACATAAACGGAGCCGCCAGAGGCCATGCCTCGTCCATTTTGATGGGTCCCGAGCAGGGCGGTGACCACGATATCGTCTCCGGTGCCGGACCAGCCGTTGCGGAAGATATAGTAGCCCGCGCCTTTGTCCCGCATCACGTTCGGAAAGAGGTCGGGCTGTTCGGCGGGATTGACCGCCTCCACGTCGAAGGGCCAGTGGGCCAGGGAATAAATCGCGGTGTGGGGGTACTCAATCACATCGTAGGTTTTTTCGCCGGGTTCAATTTGGTTGTCGTACACCCATTTGAGGGCGGGAAGGTATTCCTCCGGGGTCACCCCGAAACCGTAGGCGAAATCGCCGTTCATGGACAGCATGCCGCCGCGCGGAAAATCGCGTCCGTACATGCCCCGCTGGGCGTTAGTGAATTTCCCATCGGGATGCACGGCAAACTCATAGATCCATTTGGCGGCCAGCCATCGGGCATTGTCGTATCCGGAGACCAGGTCCACCCCGGCGGCGATGCGGGCGGCGGACAGGAAGGGAAGAATGCCGAAATTTGAGCTGATGCGCCCGCAGTGGTGTCCCTCGAAATAATATCCCCGGTCGCCGTAGCCCTCCGCGATTTCGGCGCGAACCTGACGGAACACGCTTTCGATCAAGGGCTCCAATTTTTCGGCGTCCACCCCGTCGTCTCCCCGAATGGCCAACAGCCCGATGCCCACGCCGCCCACGGCGGCGCCGTAATGGTTGACAGAGGGTGCGTGCGGTCCCCTGCGGGCAATGGAGGTAGTGAAAGGATTGTCCATGATTGCCTTGGCCACCCGCTGACGGAATTCGGGATCCCAGCCATGATAATTCAAATCGTAGGCCAGACCCAGGGCGCCGATGGCCGGCCCGGAGCGCATGGGGCCGCCGCTGCCCGGGTTGCGGAAGCCGTAGCGGTCATCCTTGTCCTTGCGGTTTTCATCAATGATCATCTCCACCAGTTTTTCAGCGTCCATCGCGTGGATGGGGTTTCCGGTGATCTGATACAACAGCCCGTGGGCGGCCGGATGCCAAAGGGTGAAGGGTCCGTCCAAAAGTTTTTGCATGCGCGCAAGAATCACCTTACCTTCCGGAGTTTCCGCGCGGGCCCGCAGACGTTCCACGTCCCCGGATCGGAAGACCAGCCGCGGATGCTCGTTGGCCTCCACCGGTTCCCATCCCTCCACGGGTTGGCTCCAGTCCCGCGCCCCCTGTCCCCAACGTCCGGGTCGGTTTCGTTGCAGGGCTTTGATTTCTGGGTCAGGTCCCAAATCCAAATCGAGAAGTTCCGGCCCCGGTTGGGCCTGGACGGTCAACAGGCTGAGAACAGAGAAACACAGGACGAAGGGAATGGGATGAAATATTTTCATGGGGGGTCCTTTGGGGTGGGGATGTAGTCTGAATTTACAAACTTAAGGATGTATTCGGAAATTGACAGTGGTTTTTCAACCTCATCACCGTTTTTGGGCTTCCGAAAGACTTTGGAAAGCTGAGAATACTATCGAATCTTGATTCCGTACTCCAAACGAGTTGCAAAACAAGCTTCCGTACTCTGGGTTCCGACAACAGACGTTGGACCACCTTGACGTTTTTGGCATTTTCCGAGCGCAAGACGTGAAAAAATGATTTGCGACGGTTTGAAACCCATGGTTTTGCTTGACGCATCACTTGACTTATAGTTGACTGATTTTCATGTCCTACGAACCACGATTTACGATCACGCCCGCCTTGCTTTCAATGGTGGAGGAGATTGCGGCACTTAGAGAGCGAATTCAGGGTGCGACTGTGGCTGTTTCCTGGGTACCTGCTCTGCAAAAAGACACGCGTACCCGGAACGGCCACGCCTCCACGGCCATCGAAGGCAATCCTTTGACGCTCGAACAAGTGCGCGCCCTGGAAGAGGGGCGGGAACTCGTTGCCTCCGGACAAAGATATCAGCGCGAAGTGACCAACTACTTTGCCGGTTTGCGCTATGTGGAAAAGAATGCCGGATTGAAAAAAGTCCGCCACGAGCATTTGTTCGAGTTGCATCGCCTCATGGCGGATACAGTGATGGACCAGGGCACCGCAGGTGCCTATCGCAGGATCTCCGTGCGAGTGGGCGGGCATGTTCCTCCACACCCTGACGATGTTTCTCCGTTAATGCACGAGTTGCTCGACTGGTGGAATACACGGGCTGCGGACCTTTCCCCGGTACTGAGTTCCGCCATTTTGCATTATCGCTTCGAAGACATCCACCCGTTTGCGGACGGAAATGGCCGGACGGGCCGGGCACTGGCATTGTGGGAACTGTATCGGCGTGGTTTCGATTCCCATCATATTTTCTCCGTGGATGAATACTACTGGGAGAATCGCCCTGCCTATTATGCGGCTCTGGCTCAAGTGAGAACCGGGGGTGAAGACCTAAGCCAATGGCTGGAATACTCCGCCAATGGGCTGCGGGAAATCCTGAAGCGGGTCTGGAAGCGGGTGTTGCGCTTTCAGAGCGCCCACGGAGAGAAGATTGTGCTGACCCCCAAGCAGGAGCATCTCCTGGGCTTGATGGCGGATCACGGCAGTCTTGCCCCTTTTGAGATCCGGGAGTTGCTGGATGTGTCGAAGCAGGGGGCAATGAATGTCCTCAATCCTTTGATTGATGCCGGGTTGATTGAAAAACGCGGCAACGCCAAGACTGGAAAATATTTTCTCACTTAAAAAATATACCACTGAAAACACTGAGTTACACCTGAATCCGTGAGATTGTGCGGATTCAAAGCAAAGATCTCACGGATTCAGGAAATAGACCATGCGTCCAAAAATATAAAAAAGAGACCTGCGGATGTCTAGACACGGCCTGCGGATGCTCCGGAACACAAAGACAACCCCCTTCTCTCGAAATCCCAAGGATTTTTTGAAGACCACCGTGCCCTTGTGCTACCCTTTACACACAAATCGGTCTGAACTTGATTTCATATGGATACCGGCTGGTTATCGCGCATTTCCAACCCCAAAGGGGTTTCGGATACCAGAAACGCCATTGCAATCCTTCGCTTTCTTGGCGACCTTCTGTTCAAAAATACGGAGGATTGGAACAGAAGCACGCAAAGGAAGCAAAGGTACCGCAACCGCCATTCCCCTCTGCTCTCTCTGCGGCAAGGTGACTGAGGCCTGGATCGGAACATCCGCAGGCTATAAAATATACAAAAAAGTTTGTTGTTTAGAAAAAAAATTGTATCATGTCGTCATGAAACAAATATTGATCTCATGGATTGGGCATACGGATCTGCGGGCGTTTGCGGTTGGGCAAGCACCGGAAATGCGCAAACGCATCTCGGAATTGGTTCGGGGTGACCTCAAGGCACCGGAGGACGGCAAGGGACCTTTGAACTCCATGCTGGGGGCGCGGTCGTTTGATCAGGTGCATCTGCTCGCGGATATTCCCGGCGATATTGCCGGGGAGGTGGTGGACTGGCTGGACGTGTCCGCCGAATTGCATGAGGTTCGGGTGCATATTCCCACCGACTACCGGGAAATCTTCGAAACCAGTGACCGGGTAATGGCGGAGATTGTGAAGGGGCAGGGGGCTGATCCCTACGCGCTGAGCTATCTCTTGAGTCCCGGCACCCCCACCATGGCCGCGGTTTGGGTGTTGCTGGGAAAGACCAAATACCCCGGACGTTTTTATCAGACCTGGCAGGGCAAGGCCACGGAGACGGAGATTCCTTTTGATTTGACTCTGGACGTGGTTCCGGGCCTCTTGCGCGAAGCGGACCGCTATTTTCAACATCTGGCCGGACGCGGGCCTCGGGAATTGCAGGGGTTTGAGCAAATCGTGGGCGACAGTCCGGCCATTCGCATGGCGGCGGGACGCGCGAAAAAGGCGGCCATGCGGGATGTGCCCGTTTTGCTCACCGGAGAAAGCGGCACCGGCAAGGAAATGTTCGCCCACGCCATCCACGCCGCCAGTCATCGGCGCGGCAAACCGTTTCTGGCCATCAACTGCGCCGCCCTGCCCAAACAACTGTTGGAATCCGAGTTGTTCGGCCACGTCAAAGGCGCGTTTACCGGGGCGGATAAATCGCGCGATGGCGCCTTTAAGCGGGCCGATGGTGGCACCCTGTTTCTGGACGAAGTGGGGGAATGCGATCCGCAAATTCAGGCCAAGCTCTTGCGGGTGTTGCAACCTCCGCCCGGCGAAGCCCCGTCCATACGTGAATTCACCCCCGTGGGCGCGTCCACGGTGATTCGATCCAATGTCCGCGTCCTCGCGGCCACCAACCGCAGTCTGGTCGAACGCATCCGCGAAAGGCAATTCCGGGAGGACCTTTATTATCGCCTGGCGGTCATCACCCTCAAGCTCCCCGCCCTCCGTGACCGCGAAAACGACGCCGTGCGCATCGCCGAATCCCTGCTGGATCGCATCAACCTGGACTTTGCCCGTCAGGAGCCCGGCTACAAGCACAAAAAACTTTCTATACATGCAAAATATTTTGTGAAAACTTACACTTGGCCGGGAAACGTGCGGGAATTGTACAACACCCTTTTGCAGGCGGCGGTGATGGCGGAAGGCGAGGAATTGCAGGTGGAAGACCTGCACGCGGCCGTGCCCGAATCCGTGCGCGATTCCGAAGCGAAAGCGGACCTGCTGGCCCGTCCATTGGGAGAGGGATTTGTATTGGATGAGCTGTTGGCCTCGGTGCAAACCCACTATCTCGCCCGGGCCATGCGAGAGGCCAACGGGGTCAAAACCCGCGCCGCCGATCTCCTCGGCTACCGCAACTACCAAACCCTCGACGCCCAGTTGCGGCGCTTGAATGTGGAGTGGGAAAGCGAATGAATTTTTCGAAAATTTCTTCACCCTATCAAAATCTGGCATGAGGCTTGCATAGGCCCCCGGGTATGTGCAATTATGAAATTTGGAGTGCGGAAGCTTGCTTCCGCTTTCGAACAGGAAGCTTGCTTCCGTCGACATGGCATGTGTATACGCCCCGCAAAGCAAGCTTTGCCGCCCCAAAGCGGAAGCAAGCTTCCGCACTCCACACGAGTTGCAACACGATTTACCATGCAAAGGAGAACCTCATGATTGAAACCGACTGGCATCACGCGCCATTGCATCGTTTTGTCCCTGGGGCGGTTCATATGATTACCGCCGGGACACTGGACAAGAAACATCTTTTTCATGATGCGTCACGATTGAATCTTATGCAGGATCTCCTTTTGGATCGTATGCGGGAATTGGAATGGCTTCCACACGCGTGGGCCTGCTTTTCCAATCACTATCACCTCATCGCCAAAATTCCGGAAGGTGGAGGACTGAAACCCTTTGTGCAGGGATTCCACAGCAAATTGGCAATCGCGCTGAACAAACTGGACGGGGTGTCCGGTCGTAAGGTGATGCATCAGTATTGGGATCGGTGCATTACGTTTGACAACAGCTACTACGCGCGTCTCAATTACGTGATGCATAATCCGGTGAAGCATGGATTGGTCGAAGATGCCAGGCTTTACCCCTATTGTTCCATCAACTGGTTTCAGGATCTGCATGATTCCGCTTACCAACGGAAAGTCGCGTCTTTTAAATTCGACACCGTGGAGGAGCCCGATGATTTTTAGGAATACGCCTTTGGAGTGCGGAAGCTTGCTTCCGCTTTCGAAAAGGGAAGCTTGCTTCCCGGTTAAGGCAAAGAATTGCCCCGCAAAGCAAGCTTTGCGCCCCCAAAGCGGAAGCAAGCTTCCGCACTCCATACGAATTGCAGATATGGGCGGTTTCGGCATTCTGATCACAGAAGCTGGAAATCCGAATTTTTGGAGGGGCCATGAGAGTGCGGAGTGCGGAGCGATTTGAGTGCGGAATGCGGAGTGCGGATTGCGGAGTTCGGTGTTGAACCAACCACCCCGCACTCCGAACTCCGCACTCGAAAGCCCCCTTCGCCCCGTCGATATTCGTTCGATATTCGTCGTTTTCCGAGTGTCGGAAGCCAGCGAAAAATCGCTTCCGACGGTCGGAAACGCATGGTTTGGCTTGATTCTTTCCTTGAATCTTTCAAAGTGGATGGATGATCAAACCCGTTGAACCTGATGACGAAATTCCCGATATCGGGGAACTGAATCTTTTCCTGCAAAACTTGGCGGATGACTTGAATCACCTGCCGGACCCGGAAATCGGGGGCTTTTCTCCTGAAATGCTGTTCCGTCTGATGGGGACGGAGTGGAATTCGCCGGATTGTCCGCTGAAATTCGGCACGGACTTGCCATTGTCGGTGATGTCCGCCGCTCCCTTTTTCGTGACCATGCGCAGTCTTCTTCTTTATCCTTTTGAATCCTGGGGGTTGTTGGAATCGAAAATTCCAGAGGGTCATGCTGATGATTCACGCGAAAAGGTTCAATTGCGGGTGACACCCTTTTACGATCAGTGGATTCGATTTAATCCTCTTCTTTGATCGGGAGGCCGGGGGGGGTGATGTCGTGGTACATGGGGATGTCGAAATCGGGGTCAAGGGTGTCTGAAACGGCCTGGGCGCCGAGTTGGGGGTGCTCGTCCATGCTTTCCAGGCGCAGCATGTAGACCTTGTCCAAACGGGCGTCGAGGATGGGGAGTTTTTGGTTGTCCATGTGGGACCAGTGAGCGACGCGGATGGTTTTGCCGTTCAGGCTGCGGTCGCCGCGGAATATCTGTTCGACTTGGTATTCATAGACGACCAGGGCGCGGGTGTAGGGGGCGATGGCGTCCAGATCGGGCGCCTCGGACATGCCGATCAGCTTTGATTTGAATTGAACCGTTTCCCGCGGGCGGCGGGCTTGGATCCGGGCGAGATGCTCGTCATGATCCTGACGGATTTCCTCTTCGTCCAAGGCGCGGTTGTAAAGTGCCACCGCCTCCAGACGCCCGGTGAAGCCCTGCGTTTCCGCGTTGGGATTTCCGATCAGCAGATCCCCGCCTTGCCAATCCGCGAAACCCGCTTCCACTTCATAGGCGGCGACATACCGTCCGTCTTTGTAAACGGTCAGTCGGTCCCCCGCCCAAGTCAGGGCCACTTCCATCAGCTCACCGTTGAGATTGTTGCCATAAAAAGGGGACAGTTTGCAGATTTTTACGCCTTGGGTTTGCCCGGGGGTCACGAGCCAAGCGTCCAGTCCCCGTTGCTCCAAGCGAAGGTTCGGACCCAGGGTGAGAATGGGGGCGGGGTCCGCCGCGGCCACGTCGGGCGCAATCCAGGCGCGGAGGGTAAAGGCCCCGGCTTCCGCCGCGGTTTTGACCGCATGCGCGGCGGCTTCCTCCAGGATGAATCCGCCGTGGGACAGGCGCAGGGCGTTGTCCGGATCCAGACGCCCCATGCCGAGCGGGGATAGGGAGGCGGCGGCCATGGGTTGACCGTCGGGACGAAAAGCCCGCACCGGGCTGGCCGCGTCACGCACGGCCAGCGTCAGGCCTTCGCGAATTTCTGGCCAAGTGTTCGCGGGTTTGGCCAGTTCGCCCCGCATCTGCACCAGAGGTTTCACGGCTTCCTGATGGAATGGGCCTTTATCCCTTTCCGGCGACAACGCCTGGGCGTGGTCGGAGGCGACATTGAGATTAAAAGTTTCCCGGTAGGCGGTGACATGCGAAATGCGTCCGCGCCATCCGCCGCCCGTTTCCGAACCAAAGCCGAAGGGTTGGTCCGCCCAGCGGCCAATGCCAGCGTTGTTTTGGTTGTCCACCACCCAGCGTCCGTTCACATAGGCGCGTGCGCCGCGTCCGCTGAACACGAGCATGACGTGAACCGGGATGTCGGACTCGGCGCGGGCCAGGATCAGTTCCGGTCCGTATTCCTCCTGGTTCATGCGGTTCTTCCAGATCAGTTTGTTGCCGTCCTGCCAGATCCCCCAACTTGCGGGAGTGTCCCCACTCTTAAATCCGACAATGAAAGTGGCCTCCGCGGTTTCCGCCACGGCGGGGGTGATCACGGCTTCAAAAGAAATTCTGAAGTTGGACGGGCGCCCGGCCCCATGCAGAAAGGAACCGAGTTCGGCGGAAGCGACCCCGCCGCCATTGCAGCCCCAGCCCACCTGCTGGGTTTCCATGGTGGTGAAATCGATGTGCCAGACGCTCCAGCCGGGTTGGGTCCACACCATTTGCTTTCCGTCGCGGGAAACATCGATGTTCACGAAATGGGGACCGCCCTTCTCAAAAACCGACTCCGCCTCGCCCCCGCCCGCGGCGGGAATCCGGAAAATGTGGTGTTGGCCATCGCGGCTTCCCGCATAATAAATGAAGCCGTCCTCTGTCCAGTTCATGGGCCCGCCGCCGGAGCCGATTTCCCGCACCTCCCGGGTTTTAAGGTCGAGAATTTTGATTTTACCGCCCTGGGTGTAGGCCACGGCGTTGCCCTCTGGGGAAAAGGTTGCCCCGAAGACATTGTTTCCGCCCGCGAGCAATTCCTGTTTCCCGGTGAGGGTGTCCACCAGGAACAAATCGCCGGATTCGTAGGGGACGGTTTCCCCGGTGATGAGCAGCGCCTGTCCGGCAATGCCCCGGTACACGACGGCGCGATCCCCCCCATAGGCGGGTTGGGCGTTCAGGGCGGCGGGGCTGCAAAGGCAGCCGAGCAGTAGGAGGAAGGCCGTAGGTTTCATAAATGTCACTCGGATGAGGGTTGCGGGCGCAGGGGGACGAGCCGGTGGGGGGCGAATCCGCGGGTAAGGCCCGCGCCGAGTTCGAGGTGGTCGATGGTTGTGGGGTTTGGACGGTGCGTGACCGCAATGCCAAGCCGCTCGGGAAGTCGGGAGGGGCCGCCCTCGGCCATGGCGAAGGGAATGCGCAGCGCGTAGTGCAAGGTGTCCCCGTCCCGTTCCACGGTGGCGGTGAGTCGTTCGTCGAGCCTTTCCAGGGTTTCCGGGGCTCCCAAATGATTGCGGAGGCTCATCCCGGTTTCGCTGAGGGCGACACTGAAAAGCAGACGTTGTGGCAATCCGGGGCTGTCGTCATTGGGTTCCCTCTGCTCCTCGCCGAGGGCGAGGCCCACCAGCAGGCTGTCGCCCTCGGTGGGCGGGGCTCCGGGAGCGGGAATGCTGACACGGGGTTGCCTGGCCTCAATCCGCAGATACAACGCATCGTCCGATTGTCGGCCCCAAATCGTCGTCTGGTGATTGTCGTTCCCGGACAATTGGGCGAGGGGTTTCGCGTCGGATTCATTTCCGGGAAGCGTCAGGGGCTCCATGGCGCGAACCGCCTGCTCTGCCATGTCGGCCGCATTGGCCGGGGTCGCCCGCGGGGTGGCTTCGGAGGGCGCGCCCACCTTGGAGACGATCCCGTGGTCGGTGGCCAGAAGCAACTCGCCTTTTCGGGCGAGGAAGACCCGGTCATGTCCGGGAAGATCAAAAACACGGGGTTCATAATAACGAACGGTGCCGCCGATAAACAGGTTTTCAAGGCTTCGGCCCATGGTTTCGCGGAGGGTGAGGGTGTTGACGTGGCTTCCGTCCTGAATATTCAATACCCGGATGGCCAACTCGCGGTTCGACGTGACCAATTCCAGCACCCGGTTGCCGTGCAAGGTCCAGTCCAGGGAAGCATCAAAACCGGGTCCCGGAGAGGTCCAAAGTCGTTCACCTTTCTCCAGTCCGTAGGCGGTCACCCCGCTGTGGCGGACCAGGTTTCCGGGATTGTCGAGGCCTTCCCGTTGTCCGCCGATGACCATGTTTTCGAAGACACGTACATCGCCCGGATGTTGCAACAACAGTTTGTCACCCTGGCGGTTGAACACAAAAGAACGGATCACCACCTTGCGGTTGTGATTGTAACGGCGAAGCACCCAATGGCCCGATTCCAGTCGAAAGTGGCTGTTGACCTCGGCGCGCTCGTGGGGAATCTCCAGGGAGGTCAGCAGCTCCTGTCGGGAAGGGGAGAGGGTGATGAAGCGGTTCTCGGTCAGGAGGCGCAGGTGTTCGCCGTCCCGGTACAGTTCGGGTAGGGACAAGCCGCCGGGCAGGGAAATGCTCCACGTCGATTCCCCTTTGAAGTTCAGACCTTGGACGGAAAGCTGGTTGCGTTGTTCCAGAACCAGGGCCACGCCCCCCTCGGTCAGCACGCCGGATCGGACGCGGTACCCTTCTGGCGGCGGTGGACTGGGAAGCGCTTCCCCGGTTTGCAACGAAAACACGTGCGGGCGGTCCTCCTGAAACACCAACCCCTTGTCGCCCAGCACATCCAAGTCTTGTATGCGGGGATGGGTGCGGTGATCACGGTTCTGGAGGCGTTCCCAGACGTTTACAGTAGGATGAAACACCCGGGTCCAAAGGCGTGCACCGGTGCTCATGTCGTGCGCGGTGATTTTTTCGTCGTATCGCAGGAGCAACCGATCTCCCGCCACACGGGCTTCCCGCAAATCAAAACCGGGGTTGACGCGCCAGAGCACCCGGCGGTTGACCAGATCGAGACGCAGCAGTTCCTCCCCGACGCGCGCGAGGGGTTTCGCGGGGTCGTCCACGGGAATGTCCGGGAACATGGCCCGGCCGCCCGCCAGGCGTCCGTTGAAACGCGGATCGTCTGTCAGCGTGTCCGGAATCGGGAAGAGGTTGGCAAAGGGTTCGGGGACGCGGGGAGATTCCACGACGTGGATGTTGCCCCCGCCGAGGCGGACGAGGCGGTCTTCCGAAAATCCGAAGACCGACGCGCCGTCCGAAAAGAGATTGCTGAGGGGGCCGTGGGAACCCGCTTGGGGCCAGGGCGTAAACGATTTTGCGGTGCCGTCGTTCAGGTTCAGAACCCGCAGCCCTTTTTCACCGGGGACCCACAGCTGTTCCGCATGGAGGAGGGCGCCGGTCATGAACGCGCCGGTGGTTTCATCCGGTTCCACCCGCCAGCGGCGGGCACCGGTTTCGAGGGAGAGAGCCTCCAGGGCGATTCCCTGGGCGATGAGATGTTGCTGACCGTCGACGGCGGCCAGTCCCGCCAGTTCCCGGATGTCGGTCATGGGGCGTCTCCAGAGGGCCCGTCCATTATCCGTGCGCAGGCACAGCAGCGAGAGGGTGTCGCGCGGGGCGACCACCAGACGGTCGCCGTGGACGAGCACCTCCGGGGTGCGGAGGTAGCGGAGTTTCTGTTCCCGCCGCCCGATGTGGTTGGAGGTGTCGGGCACATACGCGTGAACCCAGTGGATCTTGCCGGTGCCGCTGGAAAGCGCCGCGACCGCCCCGTAGCCGGTTGCGACATAGACCGATCCGCCGGTCACCGCGGGCGGACCCATGAATTCCACAGCGGCCCGAGCGATCCATTTGTGGAACATGTCTTCGGAAGCCCGCGCGTCGTGAATCACGGAACCCACCGGGGTGCGCCAAAGCAGGGCACCGGTGTCCGCGCGCAGGGAGACGACTTCGAAGGAGGGATTCATGCGGGTGGTGTCCCTTCCCACCGCAAACACGTTCCCGCCGGTCACGGTGGGGGAAGAGATGATTTCCATGCGGGAGAGGGGATGCCCATCCTCGGTGGACCAGCGCAGGGCACCGGTTTCCGCGTCGCGGGCTTCCAGCACCCAGTCTGCGCTTTCGGCACGGTGGCGGCGGGGACCCCGGCGGTGCACGCGGCTGAACACGGTCTCCCCGTGCACGGCGGGTTCCGCTTCGTAAAAGCCGTCCGTCAGCCCCCGCGAGGCGGGGTCCTCGCCCAAGTGCCCGCGGAAGGGTTGCCAGGTGTCCGTGGCCAGATGGGGAAGGGTGGAGTCCGTGGCCCACAAAGGTCGGCCATCTTTCGCGGAAAAGGCCTGGGTGTGCCTGCGGGTATTCAGAAAGACGCGGTCTTTGTCGACCACTCCGCGGACGGAGGCTCCCTGAAAGGGGTGGGGCCACCACTGGCGGGCGTGCAGGGTGTCGCGGGGATCGGCGTCATAGGGGGTGGAGAACGCCGCGGTGGCCGGAGTCGATGCGGGGGGCGTGGCGTGCCGTTCGCGCAAATGCCGGGAGAAAGATTCGGGGGTCCAGGAGGTGCCCCGAACGGAAAAGGATGTGTTCTCGAGACGGCCGAGCAACTCCAGGGCGCCGGGCAGATCCCCGGCCATGGCCAGGGTGTCGGCGGCCTTCGCCACCATCAGGGGAAGCGGGAAGCCGTCTCCGGCATGTTCCACGAGCAGGCGGTACACCAGATTGTGAGCCAGGTGCGGGTTGCCGTCGCGAAGGGCGAGGTGACTCAAATGACTCAAGGCCTCGCCCGCCCCGCGGGTCAGCCGGTAGTGACGGGCGATTTCGTGAAGGGCCTCCACCTGATCGTGGGCGATGGCCTCTTCGAGGCGGGCGCGGATTTCGGGGTCGAACCGTGTTCGGTGGGCCGCGATCAGCTCCGGGCCGATGTCGCGCATGCGGGCGGAAACCAAATCGGGAATGGAGAGGAAGCGGTTCGCGTCGGCCTGAAACATCGCATCGGGCGCCTCGGTGAACATGCGCTGGAACATGACGGAGGCCTGCTCCAGATCCCCGTCCCCGGCCAGCCGTTCGGCGGTGACGAGGTTCATCTCCAGCCCCGGTGCCACGGGAAAGGACGGGCGGGTGGCCTGCACATCCCGAACGGCCGCCCGTTGTGCGGCAATCCGGTTTTGCACGGCGGGATCAATGGCGTCGAGATTCCGCAGCTCTTCGAGCAGCGATTCCGCCTCGGAGAGCACCCCGTGGCGGATGAACACCGCGACGAGTTCGGACATGCGCCGGGCTTCGAGTTCGGGCAAACGACCCTCCAAAAGAGTGATGGCCTGCAACAAGGCATCGATCACCCCGCCGGAATCCCGGAGAAATCCCTCTTCCAGCAAGGGGGGCGTGTCGGTTTCGGCGGTCAGAAAGGCCCGGGTGGTGGGCGGCAGCGACGCCGCATCCATCGCCCCGGGCGTGAGACCGGCCCGCAGGCGGTTCATGCGCCGCAGGGCGGATTCCCGGACGGCTTCCCCGGAACGTTCGGCAAGGGTTTCGTAGGTGTTGGCCGCCTGTTCAGGGAATCCGACCCGCATCCAGGTCTCCGCCATCGTGCGCAGGGACTGCCGCACCCCGTGGCTGTCATCGGGGAAGTCCTCGATCAACCGGCGGTGAATCGCCAGGGTGTCGCCGGCGCCGTATGCCCCGCGCGTCATGCGGAATTTCCGGGGGCCGCCCCGGCCAAACAAACGCACCGCGATGAGATTTTCGCCCTCCTGCAAGGGCAAGGCGATGATATGGTGGACCCCGCGCGAAAAGTTGCCGTGGGTGGCCGTGAGCGGACCCGCGACCCGCACGCCGTTGACAAAAATCTCGGACTGGTGCATGGCTTCGAAGGCGACCAGTTCGGTGCGGGCCGCGGGGGAGCGGAGCACGGTGTGGGCCACGAAGTCATCCCATTGCCCGGTGATCAGGGATCGGGCGTCGACCACGCCATCCCATTCTTCGTCGGTCTCCACCCGCTGGCCTTCCGGGCGCGCCACATCGGGGCCGGGAATGACGGACTGGTTGTGGGGAAAAGGACCGGAGATCACCCATCCCGGGAAAGGCTGCGCCCCAATGCCCGCGGCCAGGCTTTCCTCCCAGTCCACGCCTTTGAAATACGAATCGGGGGGGCGGGGGATTTCCAGGGGACCTTGAAAAATGTCGGGCGCCGTGAAGACTGCGGTTCCCCGTCCGCCTCCGGGAGCATCCTGATCCAGCACGACCTTGCCCTCAGTTCCGGGTTTCACGTTCATGCGGCCCAGCCGCAGGGTTTGCACGGGGCCTGCAAAGCGTTCGGGACCGCGCTCTTGGGTCACCACATGCATAAAGCGGTCTCCATTGAACCCCACCCAGGTGGAAACGTGTCGGGACGTGATCACCACGCGTACCATCAGGGGTGTGTCCGGGGAGGGCAGGGGGAGTCCGGTTCCGGCGGTGTCCGCCTGCCCGCCGGCAACCCACCAGGCGCGGGCGGCGTCCCGTTCGAGGAAGCTGACTTCGATGTCGCGGACCTCGGCGAGGCCGACCCCCACGGTCATGAGGGGCAGGTGCAGGTCTCCAGCCACCCGCAGGGGATCCTCGCCCTGGTTGTTGCCGCCGTCGGTGAAGAGCACCACGCCTTCGATGTGGCGTCCGCGCAGGCGTCCGGCCGCGTCGCGCAGGGCCGACCCCAGACGGGTGGCCTGCTGGTCGGGTTCTCCCAACTGTACGCGGGGACGTCCGTCGTCCCCCGGTCCCAGCTCCAGCGGCGTGGCCTGTGAGCTTTCCCCGAAGGAGAAGGCCACCAGATCGTAGCGGGATTCCAGGGCGGCCAGGAACCCGTCCGGCTTGTGCACCATGCGGTCCACCAGCTCGTGGCGGGTGGTGTCGCGCAGGCGTTGGCGGTCCGCCGCGCTCAGATCGCCGTCGAGGTCGAGCATACGCATGCCGTCGCGCACATCTTCGGGCTGAACCCGGCGGTCGGCGATGTTCATGGACTCCGACTCGTCGAAGAGGAGCAGCAGCGTGCCGCGGCGTGGTTCGGAGCGGGTCATTTCCACGTACATGCCCGAGGCGACCAGCAGCACGCAGAGTGCGGAGAGGATGCGCAGGGTCACCAGGATCTTCCGGGTGCGCGCTTTCAGGTACTCGGGTTCAAAGCGGTAGAGCCGCCAGGCGCCTGCGAGCAGGAGGGCAGTGAACAGCAGGTAGACCGTCCAGGGCAGGGGGCCGCCCAGGTTGCCGAAGCGGGGCGGCCATTCTGCGGAAAGATCCCCGGGGGCTTTCGTGAAAAACAAGAGGCGGTGCAGGAAACTCATATTGTGCCCTCCCGGGGCGCCCAGAGGGCGAGTAAAAGCCATTCGGCAATCAGGCAGGCCAGGGCCAGCAGGGCCAGGGGCCGCCAAATCTCCGTGCCGATGCGCCGGGCGGTGATGGCGCGCAGCACATCCTCGTCAAAACGCACCCAGTCAAAGGGGAGTTCGGGGAAGCGCTCGGAAATGCCGTCGGCCTGGAGCGCTGCGAGCCGCCCGGCCTCTTCGGGTGGATTGACCGCGAACCAGCGCGGGGCGGCGGTGCCTTCGGCGGCGCCCGCGCCATAAAAACCGGCCAGGGAGGTGCGGTCAAAACGGGCGGCCACCGCGCGTTCGCCGGGAGCCGCGGAGGCGGGCACCGGGAGCGGCATTTCCTGTCCGCCGGGGGAGGTGACCGACCAGCTTTGCAGCAGTTCCGCGCCGCGGAGCGGCATGACCAGGGCCTCATGCACCCGCAGGGATCCGGGCAGGACTTCGCGCTGGGCCGCATGTTGGACGGTTCGCAGAACCAGGGGCGGAAAGGCGGGGCGCAGGACCAGGTCGGACGCCTCCCGGTCAAGGGCAAAGGCGGAAACCATGAGCAGGCCGCGGCCCCGTTTTTGTTCCAGCAGGGCCGGGGACCCGTCCGCGAAACGCAGCACCGCGCGGGCGGCCTGGGGGGAATCCAAATCGGCGTCGCTGGTTTGCAGGTTCAGGGCTCGGTAGATGCGGGGATCCGCCAGGAAGGGGCGGTCGTCGGGGGTGTCGAACGCGGCGACCACGGGATGGGTCAGCGGGGAGGTGGAAAACCCGATGCCTTCTTCCGGGAGGTCGAGCCTGCCCGCATGGACAATGGCCGGGAATCCCGCCGTTTCCAGGAATCCCCGGTGGGCGTCCCGGGTGCTGTGACTTCCGGGGAAAAAGACCACCCCGCCGCCGGCCTGGATGAATTCCAGCAAGCGGGTGGTTTCCGCCGGAGAGAAGGGCGGGGGATTGGCCAGCACCACCGCGCGGTAGTCGTGCAGGCGCAACTGTCCCAGTTCCGCGGGGGGGATCACCTCCGTGAGCATGGGGGAGGCGAACACGCCGTCGGGATCGACGGGGGAGAGGGCGTGGCGCAGGAAAAAGGCGGCGCCGCGGCGGGGGTCGTGGTCTCCGTCCACCACGAGAATGCGCAGGGGCGCGCGCACGTGTACCGTCAGGTGCGCGTTGTCGTCCGCGGGAAGGTGATCCCCGGTGATGTTGACTTGCAGGCGGTGGGGGCCGCTTTCCAAAAAGCGGATGGGAAAGCGGACCCGGTGCCCGTCCTCCACCGGAGCCACATGGGTCTCGGCGACTTTGCGGAATTCTGTCTCTCCGGGACCGGCAACCCGGAATTCCACGGTGAGGTCTTCGCGGGGGGCGGAACCTTCATGCCGGAGGGTGGCCTCGGCAAACAGGGGCAGACCCGGCAGCGGCATGTCGTCGTCCAGACGGAAATCCACCACGCGGGTGTTGGACACATGGGGATCTTCGGACACATCCAGAAACACCAGCCGGGGGCGGGGGACAGGGCCTGCAAACGCGTCACCAAGGCCTGCATCCGCTGGGAATCGGGGCCGGGAAAGCCCGAGGCCTGGAAGTCGCTGAGCAGCAGGATTTCCCTGCCGGCGGCGGCGTGGTTTTCGAGGATGCCCACGGCGGTTTCGAGACCGCTGAGGAGATCGGAGGCGGCGTCGGTCACGGGGGCGTTGTCGAGTTGGTTGGCCACAAAAGTCAGGTCGCGGGTGGGTTCGGGGATTTCCGCGTCGGCGGCGTCATTCACATAGACGAGGGCGGCGCGGGAATTGGGGGGCAGGGATTCGAGGGCGCGGGCGGCGCGGCGACGGGCCTCGGTGAATCGGGTGCCGTCGCCCTGACGGGTGCGCATGGACATGCTGTTGTCCACCACCAGCACCGCCAGGGTTTCGCCGCCGCTCACCCGGTCTCGGAGATCCCCGGTGAGGGTGGGGCGGGACATGGCCAGGGCCGTCAGCAGGATGGCGAGCGTGCGCAGGGCGAGGATGATCATTTCCCGGTGCTGCATCCGCCGTTTGGTTTTGCGGAGGCTGCGGAGTATGAACTCAATGGCCGCGAACTGGATCAGCCGCGGTTTGCGTTTGAGCAACAGGTGAATGAGAACGGGGAGCACGGCCAGGGCCGCGAGTCCCGCGAGCAGGGGGGCGAGAAACATCATCGGCCCGACCTCCCCGCGGCCACCCGCATCCGCCGCACCAAATACGCGCTCAGGGCCACGTCCATGGGGGTGCGGGTGTTGATTTGCACGTAGTCTGCCTGATTGCGGCGGCAGCCGGTTTTCACTTGCAGGATAAAGTCCTCCATTTCCTTCAGATAGAGTTCACGCAGCATGCGGGGACGGCAAATGGCCTCCACATCGCCCTCCAGGCCGCGGAAACGCACCTGCCCCTCAAAGGGAAAGCTCAGCTCGGTTTCGTCCAGCAGATGGAAGACCACCACCTCCTGTCCCCGGTGGCGCAGCCGGGACACCGCCTTGAACAGTTTCTCCGGTTCGTCGAACAAATCGCTGATGAGCATGACGATGCCCCGCCGTTTCATGCGCACCGCCATGTCCGACATCACCCCGCCGATATTGGATTCCGAGGAGGCCTCGGTGCGTTCCAGCACCCCGCAAATGCGCTGCAGGTGCATCTCCTTGGTCGAGGGTTCCACAAATTCCCGCAGCCCGGTGTCGAGGATTCCCACCGCCGCCGCGTCGGACTGCCCGAGAATCAGGTGGGAAAGACAAGCGGTGAGCAGCTTCGCATATTCCAGTTTGTTGAGCTTGTCCGCCGCTTTCGAGGAGCGGTAGGCCATGGAGCCGCTGGCATCGATGAGGATGTGGGCGGTGAGGTTGGTTTCCTCTTCGAACTGTTTCACGGTGTAGCGTCCGCTTTTGGCGTAGACGCGCCAGTCAATGTGTTTGGTGTCGTCCCCGGGGACGTAGCCGCGGTATTGGGCGAATTCCACGCTGAAACCGTGGAAGGGGCTTCGGTGCATGCCCGACATAAAGCCCTCCACAATCAGTTTCGCGCGGAGGTCAAGCCGCCCGATTTTCGAGAGCGCCGCCGGGTCCAGATAGCTGTTCGGTGTCATGGGATTTGGATCCGCGCGGGATTATCCCTTTTTCGGATTCACGGGGATGTCCTTGAGCAATTGCACCACGACATCGTCGGTGGACAAGCCCTCTGCCTGCGCGGTGTAGTTGCACATGATGCGGTGGCGGAGCACCGGTTTTGCCACGGCGGCGATATCCTCGCAGGAGACATGCACCTCCCCGTGCAGGGCGGCTCGGGCCTTGGAGGCGACCAAGAGGGAAATGCCCGCCCGGGGACCCGCGCCCCAGGAGAGGTGGTCCTTCACAAAGGGGGTGGAGGTGGGATCACTGGCCCGGGTGGCCCGCACCAGGCGGCGGGCGTAGTCGATCACATGGTCCGCCACCGGCACCCGCAACACCAGTTCCTGCACCTGGAGAATTTCTTCGGTGGTCATCACCGGCTGAATGCCGCCGCCTTCCATGCCGAATCCGGGGCTGGCCACGCGGCGCATGATCTCGGTCTCTTCGGTTTCGTCCGGATACCCCACGGAGATTTTGAACAGGAAGCGGTCCAACTGCGCCTCGGGCAGGGAATACGTTCCCTCCTGCTCAATGGGGTTCTGGGTGGCCAGCACGAAAAAGGGCGCCTGGAGCTTGTGGCTTTCCCCGCCGATGGTGACCCGTTTTTCCTGCATGGCCTCCAGCAGGGCCGCCTGCGTTTTCGGGGGGGTGCGGTTGATTTCGTCCGCGAGCACGATGTTGGAAAAAATGGGGCCCTGTAGAAATTTGAAATGCCGCACATGGGTTTCCGGGTCTTCTTGCAGCACCTCGGTGCCGGTGATGTCCGAGGGCATCAGGTCGGGGGTGAACTGAATGCGGCGGAACTTCAGGTGCAGGCACTGGGACAGGCTGCTGATCAAAAGGGTCTTGGCGAGACCGGGCACCCCCTCGAGCATGCAGTGGCCCTTGGCGAAGATCGCAATCAGCAATTGCTCGACGACCTCCTCCTGCCCCACGATCACTTAGCCCAACTGGGCACCAATGTCTTCGCGGGCGGTTTTCAGTTTGGAAATCAATTCCGTGTCTGTAAGCTGTTCCGTATGCATTTTGTTCCTTGCGTAGAGTTTGATAGGGTGCATCGGAACAGCGAGTGGTTTTCATGCTACAAGTTAGCATGATTCAATAGCTATTCCGAATATCATGCACCCTACCGCAAGAACCGGAAAATTCGCAATAGATCTTTTGTTTTATTTGCAGGACATTTTGTTTTGCGGAATTCCGTGGATTCTCTGCGCAAAAATGGGGTGGATGCGCCCGATGTCCTGAAGGGAACCAACTTAAGGCTTTGCGAAAACAGAAATACGCCTTGATTCTGACCGTTCAGTATAAACAATCCGTGATCGTAAGATCCGGAATCCTCGAGAAGTGTCTGTCGCAGGTGAGCACCACCGCGGAAATTTCAAAGGCGCATGCTGCAATATGAATATCCTGAATCGGCAAAACTTCTCCTTTCCGATCCAGCATCCATGCCAGTTCGAGGGTACGGTTCCAGACCTGTGCTGAACTTGCGACCCACAACATTTCCCGCCAGGCGGTCTGATATCGCTCCAAATAATGCCGCAACCGTAAACCCCGCCCGACTTCCGAGACAACCATCCCACACGTCGCAATATCCCGAGTCCCTTCAACCAGCGACAGCTCCAAAAGAGGATCCCTGCCATTTCTCGCCTGATGAATGTACCAGGAACTGTCGACAAGAACAGGGCGGCTCATATTTTTGGATTACCGTAGTCGGGGGCGGGCTCCGCGACGCGCAGCGTTACAGGATCCGACGCCGGATCAAACATGTCCCTGAGTTCTTCGGGAGACGCCCCTGTGCCCTGGCGAAGAATCCCCGCCAAACGGGCGCGACGGTCCACCTCTTTCAGCGCGAATGTAATCGCGGCGGTTTTGGTTTTCGACCCGGTCGCATCCACGACCCGGTCCAGTAAAGCACCGTCAAGATTTAGTGTGAGTCTCATACATACACTGTATGATCCCTGTATGTATTTTTCAAGCATAATTTCTTAGCTTGACGGCCAGCTCCCTTTACCCGTCCCGGCGCTGTTTCCGGTAGCTCAAGGGGGTCAGGCCACTGGTGGCTTTGACCAATTGCGCCATGCGCTGCACGTTGGCGAACCCCGCCGCATCCGACACCTCTTCCATGGGCAGGGTGGTTTCCTCCAGCAAGCGGAGGGCCTCTTTGAGATGCGCCCCCTCGATCACTTCCCGAATGGTGCGGTTCAGGTGGACACGGAACTTCATTTCCAGGGAACGCCGGCTGACCCCGGACACCCGCACCACCTCCGGCACCCCGAGGTTCTGCCCCGGGTGGGCACGGATAAACCGCATGGCCTCCCGCACATGCTCGTCCGGCACCTGCAGCACCTCCGAGGATTGGCGAACCATGAGCTTTCCCGGGGGGATCAGAATCGGTTCCGTTGGGGGGGCGGCACCCTCCAAAATGGACGCAAGCAATTCGGCGGCCCTCCAGCCCACGACCCGTCCCGGCAACGGCACGCAGCTCAAGGGTGGATCACTCAGTTCCGAAAGCCAATACTCGTGGTCGGCGGCAATCACCGCAATGTCGTCGGGCACATGCCGCCCCAGTTCCACCGCGCAGGCGATGAGGGCCGACCCCAGCCCCTCGCAGTCGGTCATCACCCCGCATTTGGCGGGCAGTGACTGCACCCAAACCATTTGCGAGTCCGTGAAGGGATGTCCCTTGGGGTTCTGTGGCTCCTTTTCCCGGGGCATCAGCAGACCGGGGCACAGTTCTCCACCCCGTCGGGCCACTTCAGTGGTGAACCCTCGTTCCCGCAACTCGCTGTAGTGGGTCCAGGGGTATCGCGCGAAGGCCAACCTCTTCACCCCATTGTTCATCAAGTGTGCGGCACCCGCCGCCCCCACCGCCTCATTGTCCGCCGTTACCGTGGGGAAGGGGATGTGCGGCAGCGCCGAGGAGACGTTCACCAGCGGAATGGTCTGTGCCTTCGCGAATGGATGCGACCGTTCATCTCCCAGTTGGGCGATGATTCCGTGGGGCTGAAACAAATCCAAGCCCTCCATTTGCGCGTAGTTCATGACCCGGCAATGGATCCGTTCTTTTTTCCAGTCGAGAATGCCTTTGAGCACCGATTTGCCGAAGGCCTGCCGGGCATTGATATAACATCCGATTTTCAGTTCGTCCTGTGTCTTCATTCATAAAATCCCTAACGTTTAAACCCGATTGATGCAATTCCAAACCTCGTGAAGTTAAAATTTATTGCGCAATAACATCAAAAAAATACGTAATGATCCGTAGAATGTTGGCTGTTCTTTGTGGTAATCTGGCTCCAGCCTCACCTTCCTGACGCTCTGGACCTTCTCTCCCCGGTCCAGTTTTTCTATAGAAATCCACGGAAAACATGACATGAACAAACGAACGAACCCACAACAACTCCGCAGCCTTCTCGCCGCGACGGCCTTGAGTGCCGTCCTCGCCTTGTCCTTCCAGAACCGGGCCCTGGCCCAGGATGGTGTCTGGACTGTCGACGCCAATGGCAACTGGTCGGTCACGACCAACTGGCTGGACGGCATCGTCGCGGACGGAGCCGACAACATCGCCGACTTCAGCACGATCAACATCCTTTCCAACCGTACGGTCACGCTCGACGGCAACCGGACCATTGGGACCATGCTGTGGGGGGATACCGTTGGAGCCCAGGCATGGATCCTCTCAGGTGCCAACACGCTAACGCTGGAAACGACCTCGGGTACACCGACGATCCACAACACCACACAGCTCACCATTGGAAGCACCACCACCCTTGCAGGCTCCGGCGGGTTGCTGAAGACCGGCGGCGGCGTACTGGTGCTCAATAGCGCCAGCACCCTGACCGGCACCGCCACCATCCGCGATGGCAACCTTTACATGTGGGGCGGGGCGGGCCTGGCGAACATTACCGATGTGGTTGTGGAAGGTGGCGGCAGCATTCGCTTGCAGAACAACGCACAGCGGATCAACAACTCCGCATCCCTGACCCTGCGCGGTGGCGCGACGGGCTATAGTCTGCTGGCGGACAACAACTCGAACGAAATCCTGGGGAGCTTGCACCTTGGAGCCGGACGCAGTTGGATCAATATGAATTCTACGGCGACCCTGACCTTCGCCGATCTCGGCACCGTGGACACAGGCAGCACGCTGCGTGTCACCAACCTTGGCAGTGTGACATTCACCAGCGCCCCGGCCACATCCAATGGCATCCTCGGCGGCTGGGCCACCAGCGTCCTTAACGATACCACCGCCGGCAACTTCCTCCGGATGGATGGCAATCAGGTGGCTGAATACATCTCCAGCGGTACCGAAGTCAGTACAGACTCGACCGCATGGCAGACCACCGACAACGTCCGCGTCAGTACAAATCCGGATGCCGCTGTCACGACCCGCACCATCAACTCGCTCAACATCGATGCCGCCCGCACCGTGACCATCGCCGCCAATGAGACGCTCACCCTCGCCAGCGGCGGCCTGATCGTCCGCACCAACGGCAACGCCGTCACCGGCGGCACCCTCGCGTCCACCGGCGACATGCACATCCATGGCGGGCGGACGGGAAATGAAACCACGATTGCATCCGCGCTCGACGTCGGCTCCGGCAACCTGGTGGTCAGCGGCACCGGCAACGGCAGCACCGGAACCTTCGGCTGGATCATCCTCAACAACGCCAACAACAGTTTTGGCGACGTGTACGTCAACAACCAGACCCTGAGACTGGACGGCGATGTCGGTGCCTTTGGCGATCAATCCAAGACCGTCTATCTGAATAACGGCAACATCGGCAACCATATCAACAATGCCACCTATGACCGCAACATCGTGGTGGGCCTTGCCGGCGGCGGACTGACGTCGACCACGACCGTACACACGACATGGACCGGAGAGATCGAAATCAACGGGCTGTTCACCATCGACACCCGTGGACAGGCCGGCGACCACACCTTCACGAACACCATCTCCGGAGAAGGCGGCATCCGGACGCTCGGCAATCGCGGGGTTATAACCCTGGCAGGCGACAACACGTATACCGGGAGCACCGACATTACGGGCGGTAGCGCGACTTTTCCCAAGACCGTGAACCTCACCGGCTCACTCGCCAACAGCAACATCATCATCCGAAACGAGGGGACCCTGTTCCAGGGGGACGGCATGCTCACCTTCAACCTCGGCGATGACCTGATCCGGGTTCTCAACGGCACGCTGGACGTCTCGGAGATGAACATCCAGTTTGCCGGACTTGCGACCGCAGAGGAATACCTGTTGATCGACTACAGCGGCGGCGGCACCTTCATCGGGTCCGTCACCGGAACCACGGATTTCACGTTCCTGAACGCGAGCAATCGTCCGGCAGGCTACCAGTTCTTCCACGATGAGGTGAACCAGCAGGTCCTGTTGGTCATTCCCGAACCCGGTACCCTGGTGCTTCTGGGCATTGCCCTGGGAAGTCTGCTGCTGTTCCGCCGCCGCCGCTGATTCGGCATCCTCTCACAACCCTCCCGCACCCCGGATTCCCCCAAGGAGTCCGGGGTGTTTTTGTACATTCATGCCGTAAGGCGCTGACAGAAATCCTAATCCTACCCGTAATCCTAATCCTACTCGTAATCCTAATCCTAAGGCAGATTTCATCCGCAGCCGAAAAGCTGGAATCGTATAAAACCCCGTACCTTTGTGCCTCCCTGAGAATACTCGTTGGAGAATA